>CAMDRJ010000025.1 GCA_945906755.1 Klebsiella pneumoniae
AATTTATGCCATTCATAACGTGGCGCGATGCACCAAGTTATCGACCTTTGAACTGCGGTGACCGCTTTTCCATGAACGCCTTGCGGCCTTCTTTGTAATCGTCGCTATCAAAACACTTGGCGATGCGGCTCTTGAGACCGGCCATATCGCGCTCGGCCGCATCGGTGGCGATTTGGCGGATCGTGTACTTGGCGGCGGCGAGCGTGAGCGGCGCATTCTCGGAAACCATCGCCAGATACTCGTTGACTCGCGCATCGAAATCGGCCACCGGATACACATGCGTGGCAAAGCCCATCGACAACGCATCGGCCGCGCCGAATTTGCGTGCGGTGAAGAAGATGTCGGCGGTGTTGGCCGAGCCGATAATACCGACGAAGCGCTTCATGCCGGAGTAGTTGTAGCCAAGCCCAAGCCGCGCAGCCGGCATGCGAAATACCGCATCTTCTGCGCACAGACGAACATCGCAAGCGGCCGCCAAACCTAGCCCGCCGCCCATACAAAACCCACGGATCTTCGCGATGACCGGTTTGGCGCATAGCACCGGCGATTCATAGCCCTTGTCGACCGCGGTGTTGTAGACGGCTTGCGCATCGGCGGAGCCACGCACCTTGTCGAACTGCGAAATATCCGCACCCGAAATAAAGGCCTTCTCACCGTCGCCGGTGATAACGATCGCGCGCACATCCGGATCGGCCTCGTACTCCTGCATGAGCGAAGGCACCGCCTGCCACATGTCGAGGCTCACGGCATTGTGTTTGGCGAGGTTGGAAAAAATAATCCAGCCAATGCCGTTTTCTTTTTTGGAGAGGATCCTGCCTGGTTGCACCGGTGCGTTCATCAAATGACCTTCTGGTTACGGAAACGATCGAAATCGGTGGCGCCGAAGCCCAATTCGGCGAGCACCTCTTCGGTGTGTTCGCCAAGCGCGGGGGATGCGGTCGCCATGCTTGATTGGGTGCGCGAGAGCTTGACGGCCTGATTGACCAGGCGGATATCACCAAGCTGCGGATGTTTGACAGTGGCCGCCGCCTCCAGATGCTGCACCTGCGGATCGGCAAACACTTGATCCATGGTGTTGATCGGGCCACTTGGCACACCGGCCTTATTCAGGATTTCCACCCATTCGGCGGTGGTCTTGGTCGCGGTGATCTTGTTGATCTCATCGTTCAGCAGCACGCGGTTTTTCGCGCGATTCTTGTCGCCTTTGAATTCCGCGCGCTCCAACATATCGGGGCGATTAAACGCGGCCCCAAGGCGCTTGAACATGCCTTCACCCGATGCACCGATATTGAGATAACCATCCTTGGTCTTGTAGGCCGAGGTCGGCATGCTGGTCGGATGATCGTTGCCGACTTGCGGCGGGATGTCGCCTGTCATCAGATAGCGCGCCGCCTGAAAATCCATCAGCGCGATCTGCGATTGCAATAGATTCGATTGCACCCACTGGCCTTTGCCGGACACCTCGCGCTCCAGCAGCGCCGTCATGATGCCAAGCGCACACCAGAGACCAGCGCTCAAATCGGCGATCGCGGTGCCTGCACGCACCGGCCCTTGCCCCGGGAAGCCGGTGACCGACATGAAACCGCCCATGCCTTGCGCGATTTGGTCGAAGCCCGGGCGATCGGCATAGGGGCCGGTCTGGCCAAAGCCGGAAATGCTGCCAAGGATGATGCGCGGATTCACTTTCGCAAGGGATTCGTAATCGATGCCCAAGCGGAACTTCACATCGGCACGGTAATTCTCGACGACCACATCGGCGCGTTGCACCAGCTTCATGAAGATCGCCAAACCCTCAGGCGTCTTCAAGTTGAGCGTCATCGAACGCTTGTTGCGATGCAGATTCTGGAAATCCGGGCCATTGCGGTCCCCGCCCATCCCCTCGTTAGGATCGACACCGGGTGGCGATTCGATCTTGATGACGTTCGCACCGAAATCGGCGAACTGGCGCACGCAGGTGGGACCGGCCCGCACGCGCGTGAGATCGAGAATGAGAAAGCGGGACAGCGCTGGGGAAGCGGGAATGTGCGGCATGGAGGGTCCAGGAAACGTTTAGATCGTCGGCACGCGCTGGTGCCAGGTTGTCGTGCTTTGATAGGAGTGACCAATCCGAAACAAGGTCGATTCCGCCCATGGCCGGCCAAGCAGTTGCATGCCGATCGGCAGTCCTTTCGGATCAAATCCAGCGGGCACCGAAAGCGATGGAATGCCGAGATAGTTGATCCATCGCATGAAGCGCATGATTTCCATGATGATGCGCGCCATGTTGGGTCCACCGCCCGCGTCCGCCGCTTCGATCGTCGGCGTGGTGATTGGCAAGGTCGGAATCATGATCGCATCGACGCCTGCCATCGTGGTATCGACGAACTTCGCAAGCGCGGGTCCGCGTGCTCGCAGCGCATCGAGGTAAGCCACCGCCGGCACCGAGAAGCCGGATTCCAAACGTGCGCGCGTTTGCGGCAGGTAGTCCGCGGCACGCTCGCGCAGCCATGAACCATGCAAGCTCGTTGCCTCCGATTGCAGCACGATCATCGAATGTGCCGAGAGCGTGGCAAGGTCGGGTGGCGTTACTTCAACGACTTCAATGCCCGCAGCGGCCATCGCCTTGGCAGCATTGCGCAAGGTCTGCCCCACGGCCGAATCGATGTCCGCATCGAGCCAGCCTTTCGGAATGCCGACACGCAGACCCTTTACCGGTTCGCGCAGAGCTCCGACATAATCCGGGACGGGTTCGGTCGAGCAATCCGGGTCCAACGCATCGGCGCCCGCGATGACCTTCAGCATCAGCGCGCAGTCTTCGACAGTTCGTACCAACGGACCCACTGTGTCGAGAGAAAACGACAGCGGCAAGGCGCCATAGCGGCTGACGCGCGTCCAGGTCGGCTTCATGCCTACCAGACCGCACATGCCAGACGGCCCGCGAATCGAACCGCCCGTATCGGAACCAAGCGCACCAAAAACGAGGCGCGCCGCCACCGAAGCACCCGATCCGCTCGATGAGCCACCGGTAATGTGCGCCGTATTCC
This sequence comes from Klebsiella pneumoniae, assembly GCA_945906755.1. Taxonomy (GTDB): domain Bacteria; phylum Pseudomonadota; class Gammaproteobacteria; order Burkholderiales; family SG8-39; genus SHXR01. The sequence continues at coordinate 3,024 of CAMDRJ010000025.1, forward strand.
AAGGATTGCGGCAATGGCCGAAATGCGCGTTGTGGCCGGTCGGACCATAAGCGAACTCGGCCATGTTGAGCGTGCCAAGCTGCAGTGCACCATGGTCAGCGAGGCGCTTGAGCGCGGTGGAGGTTGAATCGGCTTTCCAATCGCGCCGGATCTTCGAACCGCAGGTGGAAATCTTGCCTGCGCGGTAGTACATGTCTTTATGCGCGAGCGGCACACCATGCAAGGAACCGCGCACGCGGCCACTCGCAAGATCCTTATCCGCCGCATCGGCCGCAGCAAGCGCTTCGTCTGCTTCCAGCGAAATAAAGCAATTGAGCTTCGGCTGCCATTGCTCGATACGCGTCAGACAGGCGGCCGTCACTTCGCGTGATGACACCTGCTTGGCGCGAATTGCGGCCGCGATCTCAGTCAGCGACGATTCGACGAGCCCGCTCATGAGCGAGCACCGCAGCGCTTCGCGATCGGCCCCCAAGCGGAGGGCTCAAGATCGAACGGCAGCCGATGGGCGTCCGTTTGACTGATCGCCAGATTCGCACCGAATGCGTCGGCGATGCGCTCTGCGGCAGCGGGATCGAGGGTTACGCCATGGGCCGCGGCAAGCGAACGAATGGTTTCGGGGTCGAGTTTGGTGGGCTGGGGCATGATCTCAAGGCATCGCGAAGGGTCATACTTCGATGAAGTACGACAGCGATCATATAATACGGCCCTTTTCCGGCCCGCGGTGCCATTCTCGGTCCGCAGCTTTCGCGCCGCCCACCCCTGGAGCAGCATTCTCATGTCGGTCAGCCAGCAGGAACTCAACGATATCCGCGAAGGCGTCATCAAGCTTTGCGCCACCTTTCCGATGGAGTACTGGCGCACGCTCGATCGCGAGCGGCGCTATCCGACCGACTTCGTGCGCGCGCTCACCGAGGCCGGTTACCTTTCCTGCCTGATCCCCGAAGAATTCGGTGGCAGCGGCCTGGGTATCTCGGCCGCGTGTGCGATCCTGGAAGAAATTCAAGCAAGCGGCGCCAACGGCAGCCAGTGCCATGCACAGATGTACACGATGGGCACGGTGCTTCGCCATGGCAACCCGTCGCAAAAAGCGATGTACCTGCCCGCAATCGCTAAGGGCGACCTGCGTCTGCAAGCTTTCGGTGTGACCGAACCGACCGCAGGGACGGATACAACATCAATTCGCACCTCGGCGATCAAACAGGGCGACAAGTACATCGTCAACGGCCAAAAGGTCTGGACCTCGCGCGCCGAGCATTCCGATCTCATGCTGCTGCTTGCACGCACCACGCCGCGCGATCAAGTCACGAAGAAAACCGAAGGCATCTCAGTTTTCATCGTCGATATGCGCAAAGCCTTGGGCAAGGGCCTCACCATCCGCCCGATTCGCACCATGATCAATCACGGCACCACCGAAGTGTTTTTCGACAACATGGAAGTTCCCGCCGCGAACCTGCTGGGCGAAGAGGGCAAAGGCTTTCGCTACATCTTGGATGGCATGAATGCCGAGCGCATTCTGATCGCCGCCGAATGCATCGGTGACGCCAAGTGGTTCATCAAGAAAGCGAGCGCCTACGCGAATGAACGCAAAGTGTTCGGCCGCCCGATCGGACAGAATCAGGGCGTGCAATTCCCGATCGCCCGCGCCTACATGGCGATGCGCGCTGCCGAACTGATGGTGCACAAAGCCGCCGAAATGTACGAGAACAAAGAACCGTGCGGCGCCGAAGCAAACATGGCGAAACAAATTGCCTCGGAAGCCTCATGGCAGGCGGCCGATATGTGCCTGCAAACTCACGGCGGCTATGGCTTCGCGGAGGAATACGACATCGAGCGGAAGTTCCGTGAAACGAGGCTATACCAGATCGCGCCGATCTCGACGAACCTCGTGTTGTCGTATGTCGCAGAGCATGTGCTGGGGTTGCCGCGGTCGTATTGAATCATTGAGCGATCCGGCGGCGTCATCGCCGGCCGCCGTTGTCACCCGACCCATGGATTAAATGTCGTCACGCCCGTGTACTCAAAATCACGGACGTTGCGCGTCACCACTGTGAGTCCATGCACCAGGGCGGTCGCGGCGATCAACGCGTCTCGCTCCGATCGCGGGTCGGGCACATGCAAGCGCGCGCAACGCTGCGCGACCAGCGTATCCACGGGCAGTATGCGTCCATCAAACTGCAATAGCACTTGCTCGTCCATCCACGTACGTAAGGCGGCACCCTGCCTTGCATCTCTTCGTGCAGTCCGCAAAACGCCGATCTCAAGCTCCAGGACGGTAATGGCCGAAAGAAAAAGACTGGCAACCGGCGTGTCACGAGCCCATGCTAGGACGCTTGGATTTGCCTTGCTGGGCCGCCGCAGTTCGGAAACGACGTTCGTATCGATAACAAACATCAAGAAAAATCAGCCGGCTTGAACAGCCCGCCACGCAGGCGAGCTGGCTTGAAACTGAAATCGCCCCCCTTGGTTTGTGCCAGGGCATCCAGCAATGACTTCTGGCCGCCCGCCAGGCGCTGATATTGCTCGATGCTCAGCAAGACATGCGCCGGCCGGCCGCGATCGGTAATGATGACCGGACCACGCTTCGTCGCTTTCTTGGCGCCGCTGGTGTCTTGGTTAAATTCGCGGCTTGAGATTGTGGTTACCGACATGACGCACCTCCGATAGTAATGTAGGCAAGTTACTACATACGTACGATGCGGTCAATCAGTCGCACGGCAATACGCCGCGCGCCCAGCGGAGGATTTGGCTTTCGGTACGACGCCTTACCCCCCGACTACCGCATTCAATATATTCTTTGCGCGCCCGTTGCATCGTCGTGGTTCAACATCAAGCAGCCAATTCACGCGCCCTCTCATCAAGAGCCCCTCCCATGTCCGATCCAATCGTTCCGATCGCCGAGTTAGTCGCCAAGACGCGCTATGAAGACCTGCCCGCCACCGCGATCGCCGCCGCGAAGACCTTCATTCTCGATACGATCGGCGTTGGCGTAGCAGGGGCGGCTAGTGGCCCGCGCGTGCGTGAGCTGATCGAAACGGCGCGCGGCTGGGGCGCTGGCAACGATGCCACCGTATGGCTCCACGGTGCGAAACTCCCGGCGGCCACCGCGGCGCTCGTCAACGGCTACTGCATCCATGCGCTCGAATACGACTGCGTGCACGAACCGGCCGTGGTGCATCCAATGGCCACCTTGCTGTCAGCGCTCTTTGCCCATTGCGAGAAGCGGGGCAGCGCGGGCCGCCCGGTCTCCGGACGCGCGTTCATCCTCGCCGCCGCGCTTGGCGTCGAGACCGCGAGCATCATCGGCGCGGCCTCGAAATCGGCGATGCGTTTTTTTCGTCCAGCCACTGCGGGCGGTTTCGGCGCGGTATCGGCGATCGGCGCGATCGAGCAACTCGACGTACCCACCTTGCTCAATGCGTACGGCATCCTCTACGGACAAACCTCGGGCACTATGCAGGCGCATATCGAAGGCTCGATGGTGCTTGGCCTCCAAGTGGGCTTCAATGCCCGAGCCGGTCTGATCGCCACCGATCTCGCCAGGGCCGGCCTCACTGGCCCGCACAGTGTGCTGGATGGTCCATACGGCTTTTACAAGCTCATCGAGTCGCAATCGGATATCGCCACCTGGTGGCCGCAACTCGGCAAGGCTTGGCAGATCACGCGCCTTGCGCATAAGCCCTTTCCAAGTGGCCGGCTCACGCATGCAGCGATCGATGCCGTGCAGCGCGCGCGCAAGGAACGCCCATTCTCTGCCGATGAGGTCGTCGCCATCGAAGCTTGGGTCCCGCCGCTCGCGCACCGTCTATGCGGCCGCCCCGACATCCCAAACCCGGCGCCCAACTACGCGAAGCTTTGCATCGCTTTCGTCATGGCCACTGAGATTCTGCGCGGTGAGGTCGCGCAGGAATCGTTTTCCCCAGAGTGCCTCATCGACCCGACCGTTCACGCGCTCGCCGCGCGCATCAAGGTGAACCTCGAGGACAACCCCGACCTCAACGCGCTATGGCCGCAGCGCTTTCGGATCCAGTTGAAAGACGGCTGGGTCTGGGACAAAGCGATCGAAGCCGCGATCGGTCACCCGGACAATCCGCTATCGCGAGAGGCGCATCTCGCGAAATTTCGCCGCTGCTGGAAACTGGCGTTCGGTGATGCAGGGGGAGCGCGCGGGGAAGAAGTGATTGCGATGGCCGATGGGCTCGATACATTGGCGGATGTGCGAGAACTGGTCGCGAAGCTGGTTGCGTAACACGAGCGCTCCTGCTCAAGGGACTCCACCCGCTCAGTTCTTCATCGTGTTTGGCAGCCACAGGATCATCTCCGGCCAAAGCGTCATCAGTGCGACGAATGCGAGCAACAGCACGCAGAATGGCAGCGCTGCCCAAGCGACCCGCGCTTGCGAGTCACCGGTCATCTGTTGAATGACAAAGAGATTGAAGCCAACCGGTGGCGATACATTGGAGAGTTCGATTGTCACGACGATAAAGATGCCGAACCACACCTTGTCAAAGCCCGCCGCCGCGACCAAGGGCAAGCGCTGCGAGCGCACATTGCACGTGGTTGGCAAGGCGCTGATGCGCTGCGTCCCCGCCCAGCGTTCGCACCAAAGTGAGCTTGCAAAGATCCTTGCCGACATCCTTGCCTGTGGTCGCCGCGCAAGCGCTGTTGTCGAGCAGATCGTCGGCGATTTGAAATGCGAGACCAAGATGCCGGCCACAGTCGCGAAGAGGCACGAGACGCGTGTCGCCGAGCCCAGCGATGCGCGCGGCGCCTTCAAGGCAAGCCACAAATAGAACGCCCGTCTTTTGATAGTTAAGGCCTTCCAGCGCCTCTGGACAACGCGAATCGGCCGGCAGGTTCAGATCGTCGTCCTGGCCCGCGACCAGGCCCTGCACGCCAACCGCATCGACTAACAAATTCACGAGCTTTAGGCGCGTCAGCCGATCGATACCCGGCGCTTTCGCAATCACGCCGAACGCGCCGTTCAGCAACGCCACCGAAGCCAGCATCGCGGTCGCTTCGCCAAAGCGCCGATGCGTGGTTGGCTGACCGCGACGCATCAACGCGTTATCCATTGCGGGCAAGTCGTCCATAATCAGCGAGTCGGTATGGATCATTTCGATGGCGCAGGCCGGATCGAGCGCCACCTCGAACGAGCCGCCAAGATCGCTCGCCGCGACCATCATCATCAGTGGACGCATCCGTTTGCCCGGCGCCAGCAGGCTGTAGCGCATCGCCTGGCTTAGCCGGTGCGCATCGCCGCCCAATGACGGGACGAGCACATCGAGGCGGGCATTGACACGCTCGCGCAGCACGTCCATGGCAGGGGCATGCGCAGGTGCGGACCTGAGGGCGGGAAATAGGGCACTCAGGGTCGGCAAATGATCGTTAGTTGAATTCACATGTGCGATAGAACAGTAGGGGCCCTGATCGAGGGGCCGGTTCATTCAACGGTATACCGCCCTTTCGGAGTGTCAATTCAACTCGGAGTTCCCCGCTTTCGTGGAAAGATTTGTCGCGGCAGAAAGAATGGCGAAGCTCAAATAAGGCTCCTGTCAGCTTGCCGCGTACAAAGTGCACGAACAGCGGCGCGCGTTTGGGCGGTCCTGAATTCCAGCGCCATGGATGCGCTGCGGCTCACGGATCGCGCCGGACCTCATCGCCATCATCAAACGTGCCCTCGGCGGGACGGAGGCGAATTCTGTCCTGCGTCACGGTCGCAATCGCTCCCGACGCCAGCTCTTCGCCGTACCGCGTCAATACAACGCTGCATGCGGCTACCTGTTTTCACGGATCAAGATCGACCAGACGAACGATCCCGCAGTGACGCCGCCCGAACACGACCGCCAACTCACCGAAATCCTTGTCGAGCGTAACGAGGATCCGACCTTCGCGCTCCGCCCTCTCGAGGATAGCCTCGTCGCCGGGATCGGACTCCCAATCACCTGCCCAAATCGTATCGTGCCCATCAGCGGCGAGCGACGCGCAAGTACGCGGCGAAATGCAGGTGTCCAACAGGAGCTTCAAGTCGCCGAATCTGTAAAAGCAGGTTCGCCGCGTTCGCGGCCGACCAAGCGCCGCGCATATACGAGGCAGGCGCGAATGTCATCGGGCTCCAGAAATGGGTAGTGTTCGAGGATCGACTCGTGGCTCGCGCCCGCTGCGAGCATGCCGAGAATATGTTCAACCGCTATCCTCCGGCCGTGCACGATTGGCTTGCCGCCGAAAATGCGCGGATCGACGGTGATGCGCTTGAGAAGATCGATTTCGTTCATGGCGTGAGCCCCGATGCAGATATAGCCATCAATTCTACGCCGACGCACCCGGTCGTCGGCCCCGGACGGCACGAGACTTACGATGTGGGCGAGCTGCGATCCTCCGTGGCCACGGGATCACACACGAGCATTGAATTTCGTCGCGCCGTTAAGCCGACGAGCTGGATTCTCTTGGCGTTTGGCCCTACCCACCCACCATCGCAATCACCCTAAGCGGGCTCCCACTCCCGTCCTGAATCTTAAGCGGTGCGGCGACGATCACGCTGCCGGTTGGCGGCAGCCGATCGAGATTGGTCAAGCACTGTAGGCCGTAGCGTCCGGCGCCGTGCATGAAGTAATGGCAAGGGTACGGCGGGCGCAGATATTGCGCCTGGCCCGCGTCCGTCCCGATCGCCTCGGTGCCAAAGCCGATGACATCCCGCTCATGCACGAGGAATTGCACGACTTCGGCATCGGGACCTGGCGTGTGTTGGCCGGTCTCGTCAAAATTTTGATAGGCCTCGGGATCGCTTCGCTTCGACCAGTCAGTGCGCATCAGCACCCATGATTTCGGCGGGATCACGCCGTGCTGCGCTTCCCAGCGTTTGACGAATGCCACCGTCAACAGGAAATCCGGATCAGCCGCCGCTTCCTTTGAGCAGTCGATCACGCACGCAGGCCGCACGAAATCGGTGATCGGTACGGTGTCGGTGGCGTTGTTGGGGAGATCCTTGCCTGAGATCCAGTGGATCGGTGCGTCGAAATGGGTGCCGGTGTGCTCGCCGCACGAGAAATTGTTCCAGTACCAGCCTGGGCCCCGATCGTCATAGCGCGACACCTCTTCGATCCGAAACGGCAGGCATTGGCCCATTTCCGGCGGCAGTGAAATCTGCGGGAATTCGGGTGAAAGCGTTTGCGTGAGATCGACGATGCGGATACGCCCGCTCGCGAGTTCCGCGACCAGTTGCGTGAGAATGTTCGTGCTCATGGATTCGATAGCTCCCGTTCCAGCGCCTTCGGATTGTCCCGCCAGCGTTCCAGCCATTCCTGCGCGACATCGCCTGGATAGACATCCTCCACGCCATCCTTCAGTGCACGCACGATCGCGGTCGCAAGTGCTTGCGGCGTCACCTTGGGTGGTGGGATCTGCTGATTCCATTCATGGTCGATCGGCCCGGGGAACACGTTGATGACCCTGATACCGGTCGGTCGCATTTCCGCGCGCAGACATTGCGCGAGCGAATGCGCGGCGGCCTTCGATGCGGAGAACGTTCCATGCGGCGGAAAATTCGCCAGCGCATAGACCGATAGCAGATTCACCCATGCGACCGCGTTGGATTGTCCATCGGCGGCACGTCCACGCAGCGCGGGGCCAAACTCTTGTGCCAGGCGCAGCAGCCCAAAGTAATTGACGTCCATCTCGGCCTGCGCGATCTCTACACCGCGGCGATTGCCGATGCCGAAGTTGCGATGCACCTCGGCGGTGTTGATCAGAATGTCCACCCGACCACCGACCTCGGCGGCAATTTCGCACACCGACTTCGAGTCGGTGACATCGAGTGGAATCAACGCAACCTGCGGGATCGCTTTCAACTCATCGAATCCGGGAAATTTTTTCCACGGCTCGGCGTAGCCGACCCAGACGAGATCCGCGCCCGCCGCGACAATCGCCTTGACGATCGCTTGCCCGACACTGGTCTTGCCATCAGTGATGAGCACCTTGCGGAATTTCGGATCGCAGGTGAACTCGCGCAATTGCCGGTCATCGGCCATATTCGGTGCCTCCTGTGACGGGAAGGCGATCAGCACCGCCTGTCCGGATTTATCGAGTCGCGCGCCCACCGTCACGCGCGCAGGCGCAGGCGGCACGTCACCATGCATATGCACGACCACCGTCGGCCCGCAATCGAGCTGCACATAGCCTAATCGCCACGGCACACGCTCGCGAAAGAACAGATCATTGCTGTGGGCAAGCGTCGTGTCGGCGATCAGTTCACCGTCACCGGCCTGCACGCGCCATTGCAGACGATTGGACAAGCATGCCTGACACGCTTCACGCGGCGGATATTGCACCGCCTGGCAGTCGCGACAGACTTGCAGCTCGAACACGCCACGTGCAGCCGCTGCGGTGAGACCAAGTGCGACGCGACTGCGTGCGCCGGGCGGCAGCGTCGCCAGACGCGTGCGAAGAATCGGGTTCTTGCGCTTTGGACGGGTGAGTTCGCGCGTCATGCCGCCCCCAGAATCGCTGCGCCCGAAGCAAGGCCGCGATCGAAATTGATCATGCCAAAGCCACTGACCAGTCCGATCTTTGCGTCCTTCACTGCGCGTGCCTCGGCCCGACCGGTGAGCTGCCTCACCGCTTCGACCATGCCGAGATAACCGCCCGCCGCACCGGCCTGCCCCACTGACAACTGACCGCCCGACGTATTCACTGGGAACGAGCCATCGCAGGTCAGCGTATTGGCGCGCACGAACGCGGGGCCTTCGCCTTTCGCGCAGAAGCCGAGATCCTCGATCTGCATCAGCGAGATCACCGGATAATCGTCATAGGTCTGAAAGAAATCAATTTCGCGCGGCGTGACACCAGCTTGCGCATAGAGATCATCGCGATCGACCGCCCAGCCGCCGCGCATCTGGATCGGGTCGGCCGGAAAGCCATTGTGCCGCTCGATCGTGCCGAGAATATGGGCATAGGGCAGGCCAAGATCGAGCGCGCGCGCTTTGCGCATCACTAGAAATCCTTCGCCACCGGCGCAGGGCATCACGCAATCAAACAAACGTAAGGGTTCGGCGATCGGGCGCGCATCCAAGTATTCATCCAGTGTCAACGGCTTCTTGAACAAGGCCTGCGGATACTTGAGTGCATTGTCGCGCTGCGCGACGCACATCTTGCCGAAGTCTTCGCGCTTTGCGCCGTAGGTGCGCATGTAATAGGAGGTGAGAAATGCGAAGCTTGCGTTCGGCCCGCCCGCGCCATACGGATACACCGCATCGCGCGCGAACATGCTGAAGTTGGCGAGTGTGAGGCGAAACGAATCGGTATGGCTGGTATCGCCGGCAATGCAGGCCACCACATCGGCGTCGCCGGTCTGCACCGCACGCGCGGCACGCCTGAGACACACCACGCCACTTGCGCCACCCAACGGCACGTAATCAAGCCAACGCGGTGAAACACCAACATGCTGGGTGAAGCCAATCGCGGTATCGGGCGTCAAGGTGAAACTCGATACGCACAGGCCATCCATCGCTTCTTTTGCGACGCGGGACGCTTTCACCAACTCGGCGAGGGCCTGCGCAAGAAACCAATGGCCGCCCCGAATCGAATAGCGCACATAGGGCACGGTTACCGGGCAGGTGATCACCACATCATCGTAACCACGCCTCAAGTGCTGCGCTCCCGTTTCTTGCGATCGCGCAGATCGAAGCATGCGGGTGCTTCCATCGGATTGGCACCGAAATCGGCCAGCTTGATCTTCTGCACCTTGTTGGTTGATGTAGTGGGCAGCGCATCGATAAACGCCACAAAACCAGGCGCTTTGAAGTAAGCCAAGCGTGCAAGACACCAATCCTGAATGGAGATCGCGGTCTCGCGCGTGCGGGGTATCTCGGGTGGCGCGACGACGCAAGCCATCACCTCTTCATCGCGCATCGCATCGGGTGCGGCGATCACCGCGATCTGCCTGACTGCCGGATGATCCAGCAGCGAGGCTTCCACTTCGAGCGCGGCGATGTTTTCGCCGGCACGGCGGATGATGTTGCGTTGCCGATCGACGAAATGGTATTGGCCATCCGGGCCACGGCGCACTGCATCGCCGGTGTGAAACCAGCCATCGCGCCATGCATGGGCGGTCGCTGCTTCGTCCTTCAGATAGCCCGAGAAAAATCCCGCGCGTGGATCGGGGCCAGCTTGCCGCACGAGTAGTTCACCTGCCATGCCATCGGGGACGTCGCGACCGGCTTCATCAACGATTCGGATCTCTACACTCGGACGCGGCCGGCCGATGCAGCGCGTGCCGACATGGCGCGGCTCCCGGCTGGCAGTCGAGGTCGCACCGGCGCCTGTTTCCGTCATCGCCCAGGCTTCGATCAGCGGAAAACCAAAGCGAGATTCGAAGGCCTGATGATCCTTGGGATTAGCATTCGCACCGAAGCCAAAGCGAACCCGATGCGCGCGGTCATATTCGGTTGGCGGCATGCCAAGCAGCATCGCCGGCATGACGCCTAGGTAATGCACGATCGTGGCGCGGCTCGTTGCGACGTCTTGCCACCACTGCTTCGGATGGAAGCGATCGAGTTGGACCACGCAACCGCCCGACAGAATCATCGCCATCGTCGAGGCCGCGAGCGCGTTCATATGAAAAAGCGGCAATGGCGTGATAAGCCGTTCTTCGCCATCGCGCACCGTGCAAAGGCCGCCTTCGCTGATGTAATAGCGGCCCATGTTGACGCAGTAGAAATTGCTGATGAGACAGCCCTTCGGCTTGCCGGTAGTGCCAGATGTATAGAGCAGCGCGCATTCGGTGGACTCGCCCGCGCCGCGCATCAATGCAGGCGACGGGGCCTTGGGCAGTTTGAACGCGTCGTCGACTGTCGTAATCCGTAGCGCCGGCATGCCAAGTTCCCGCAGCTTCGCTTCGTGTTTAGGCAATGCGACAACGACCGTCGCTTCGCTATGCCCGAGCACATACTCCAACTCGGCACGCTGATAATCGGGGTTGAGCGGCACGATGCCCGCGCCCACCGCGTTGATGGCAAGCCAGTGCGCAAGAAACGCCGGCTGATTCTCAAGCAGCAACGCAATCCGATGCCCGACACCGTAACCTTGCGCGCGATAGATGGCTGCGAGCCGTTCGACTTCAGCGAGCATCTGGGCGTAGGTGCAGTCGTAGGGCCCAACCGCATCCACGCTCCGTGCTGAAGCCGGGATGTGCAAAAACGGCTTACCGCCGTATTTAGCGGCGGTGGCGGCAAATGCTCCGAATACAGTATTCATGCTCACGGGAAAAGAAAAATTGGCGGCAGCGCGGCATCCGCGTTGATGAGATCGACCCGCTTCTCGACGATCCGCAGCACGCCCTGCTCGATGCGCAATCGATGCATTACGCGCCCTGCCAAAAAGAATTGCGCATCGCCACGCGACTCGACGTAAAAAAACGGCGCGCGGGTGATAAATCGATGCTGCTCGGCCTCTTCAATCGAGGGCGCCTGCAAGACATGGAGACACTTGGCGGGCGGCTGATTGGAATAGGCGCGCGGACCTTTCAAACGCTTGATCCGCACATTGAGCAGCATCTTGTCTTCACATGCAATCGACTGTTCGCCGCGATGATCGTTTTGATTGGGTGATAGCGGCAGCCAATAGATGGCTTCCTCGACGAAGAGATCGAGCCACTCGTCATAGCGACCGGCATCGACGAGCGCCGCCTCGTTATAGATGAAATGCGCGATCGTCTCGTTGGTTGGTCGGTTGGTCATGCCTGCACCACGGCGACATCGTCCGCTGCCATATATTGCCGCCATGCGCGGAACTGGTTGCGCATCAATATTTCATTGGTCCCGCTCGTCGTCATGGCAGGCGCGTCACCGTCGCCTGCTACATGCTCACGATGCAGACTCACCCACGGATTGCCCGACGTGCGCAAGCCCTTCTGGATCGTCTCGAAAACATGGATGTCGTCATGCGCGACGATAGACATCGGCGAGAACACGATGCGGTTATAGAGCAGTGTTCGTTCGAGCAATGCATCGGGCGCGTTTTTCGGCCGGAAGGCCCAGACCTCGATCAGGGTGCGATCCACGGCGAGCGGGCGGATCACGCGAATGGTCTGGGGCGCGCTCTTGAATGCGACGCTTGGATACACGATCGAATTCTGCGGCACCCACGACAATATGCGCTTGGTGCGCTCTTCGCCGTACGCCTTCTCCATCGCCGCCTCATAGTCGGGCAGGCTCGAATACCCACTATGGATCGACATGTTCGATCCGAAGATGCTGTGGCCGTTGGCAAACACTTGCCCACCCATCTTGGCCAGAAAATTATTGTCGGATCCAAACGGCATCAGGATCTCAATGCCCATCGGTTTCTTTGCCCCGGCCGGCGCTTGCGACCAAACGCGCTCGGCCGCCATCGACGCCGATTCATGCGTGACGTTCGCATGCATCGCATCGTTGATGTTCTCGAGATACACCTTCCAGTTGCACGGAACGATATTACGAAGCGGCAACCCCGCGACCTCGACCTCACCCGACGGTGAGCGATCCACCATTGCATCGATCGCATGGAACATTGCGCCGCAATGCGCTTCGAAAGCGGGGCCGGACGCGGTAAGGCGGGCAAACACAAACCCTCGATAGTGCGCGCTCGCGATCGCGGTCAGGCCGCGCCCGGTCTCGCAGTTACGCATCTGCGTGCCGTCGTAGCCGCCTTGCGCAGGCACCGCAAGCAAGGACCCATCAAGTCGATAGGTCCAGGAATGGTACGGACAGCGAAACGCCCGCCCGGTATGGCCGGACCGTTCGCTGACGATCATCGAACCCTTGTGCGCGCATCGATTGAAAAAAACCCGGTGCAAATCGTCGGTTTCCCGCACCAGGATGACCGGTTGGCCGGCCAGCTCTAACGTCATGTAGTCGCCCGGCCGCGGGACTTGCGACAGATGGCCCACATAGAGCCACGCCCGGCCGAACAGGCGCTCCTGTTCCAACGCAAAGATCGATTCGCTCAGATAGACGTCGCGATGCACGCGATCGGGACGGACCAGGGCATCGAGCGGTGGTATCGGTTCGGTCGGGCTCATACTGCGTGTTCTAGCGAAAGGGTGGCGTATTGTCCTATGGCTGCGCGTTCGATGCCGAATTTCTCTTTTGCGGGAAAGGGCGCGCTAGAATCGAGCCAAGATCGATCGAAGCAACCTCACTCGATGCAACCCTGATGCGCGCTCAAATTATCGCCTTGCTCGTCTGCCTCACCCTCGCTGCCCCGGTAGGTGCGCAACCAGCGAGCGGCAGCGTTGCCCACTATGACGTATTCGCCGATCGCGATGTCATTCATGTATTGATCGGCACCGGCAAGAAAGGCGCCGCCGATATCGCGCTATCGCATGTGCGCTCGGCAGACGGCGGTTCAAGCTGGTCGAAGCCCGCGCGCGTCAATCGTCCGAGTGATCGACTGAGCGCTCACCATCCTGGAGAAAACCCGCAGATCGTTGCGATGGGGGATCGATTAATCGTGGTGTGGACACAGCAGCGCCCAGGTGCCCATCGTGGCGGGGTGCTGGCCACCGCAGTGTCGGATGATGGCGGCGCCACCTGGAAGGCGGGCAACACACCCGCGCCGCCCAAAGTCGGCTCGCAAACATTCGCCGAGTTCGCCACCGACGGCCAGACCGTGCACATGGCTTGGTTGGATAGCCGCGAGGGTCGCCAAGGGCTGCGCTATGCTCGCTCGAGCGATCGCGGTGAAACTTGGTCGGCCGATCGCCCGCTCGCGCCCCGCACCTGCGATTGCTGCTGGAACAGTCTCGCGCCGCTTGCCGAGGGCGGCGTCGCCGTGATGTACCGCGGCGATGAACCGCGCGACATGATGCTGCTTACCTCGCGAAGCGACGACACTTGGCGCAACCACGGCTCGATCGGGCAGTTCAATTGGCAGGTCCGCGGCTGCCCGCATGTTGGCGGTGCGCTGTTTACGCAGGGCAACGCGATTCACACGCTGGCCTGGAATGGTAAGGATGAGCTGTTCGGCCTCTACTATGTCGGTTCGACCGATGCAGGCAATACCTGGTCCCGCCCACGCAAACTCGGTTATGACGACGCACGGAATGCCGATTTGGCGATGTCGTTATTGGGCGAGCTGCATGCGGTGTGGGATGAATCCGGCACAAGGTCCGCATCGATCGAACGAGCGCGCTCAACCGATGGCGGGCAGAATTGGTCAACGCCCGAACGAATCGCGGCGGGCGCCGATGTGTCCTATCCAAGAGTCGCCGCCACACGCCATGGCGTTGCCGTCTTCTGGCTCGATGGCTCGCTTCGTCGCGGTGCATCGATCATGGTCAATGGCAAACCCCTACCTACCCTTTAAGCGCTAACCAACAACCGAGGAGAGAATCAATGCCCTACGCGACCACTACCGATGGTGTACGCCTTTATTTTGAAGAGGCCGGCACCGGCAATACGATGATCTTCGTGCACGAATTTGCGGGCGATCATCGTAGTTGGGAACCGCAGATGCGCTACTTCTCGCGTTACTTTCGCTGCATCAGCTACGACGCGCGCGGCTTCACACCCTCTGATGTACCCGAAGATCCCGCGATGTACTCGCAAGCGCGTGCACGCGATGATATTCGCGACATGCTCGATTTCCTGAAGATCGACAAAGCGCATGTCGTCGGCCTCTCGATGGGCGGCTTTGCCACGCTGCACTTTGGCATCAGCTATTCGAATCGGGCGCACTCGCTATTGATCGGCGGTTGCGGATACGGCGCGGAGCCTAAGGAAAAAGCCAAGTTCCAGGTCGAGACCAATGCGGCGGCGACCATGTTCGAGAAAGAGACGATGGCAGTCGCCTATAAGAAATACGCGAGCGGCCCGACGCGCGTGCAATACGAGAACAAAGATCCACGTGGCTGGCAGGAATTTGCCACGCAGCTCTCCGAGCATTCCACCAAGGGATCGGTCAACACCATGCGCGGCGTGCAGGCAAAGCGCCCGTCGCTCTGGGAACTGGTCGATGGCATGAAGAACATCACCGCACCGGCACTCATCATTACCGGCGATGAAGACGATCCGTGTCTGGAACCTGCGCTCCTCATGAAGCGCAATATTCCGACCTCGGCGTTGGTGGTGCTGCCGCGCGCCGGCCATACGATCAACATCGAAGAGCCCGATGCGTTCAATCGCGCGTTGTTCGAATTCACCAGCGCGGTCGAAATGGGTCGATGGACCAATCGCGATCCGCGTGCGGTGGTCGGTGGGATTCTTGGATTGAAATAGCGATGCCAGCATGATTACCCTCGTCACCGGCGGCACCGGATTCGTTGGACTGAATCTGCTTGAGCAACTGCTCACCCGCGGTGATGAGGTCGCGTGTCTGGATGCCAATCCATTACCGGCCGCGGCCGCGCGCGATTTCGCGACGCTGCCGGGCAGGCTCCACCTCGTTCAAGGCGATATTACCGATCCCGGTTCGATCGACGCCGCGCTCGAACGCTTCGGTTGCAAACGGATGATCCACGCGGCTGCGATCACGGCGGGCACCGCGCGCGACGAAACCGATCCGGCCCGCATTATCGAGGTCAATCTGCTTGGCACGATCAATGCGCTCAAGGCTGCGCGCAAGGCGAAGATCGAGCGCTTCGTCTATCCGAGTACCGGTGGTCATTTCGGTGCGGCGGGGGTCGATGTCGAACACTATCTCGATGAAGAGGCTGATCGTCCGGTACCGAATTCGATGTACGGCATCTCAAAGTACGCGGCGGAACGCACGGTGTTGCGCCTTGGCGCGCTATGGGATTTAGACGTGCGGATCGGGCGCGTGGCGGTCGTGTATGGGCGCTGGGAATACGAAACCGGCCTACGCGATGCCATGACGACGATCCTGCAGGCAACGCGCCTGGCAATGGCTGGACGCGAAGCCGTGTTTCCGAAACTCGGGCCGGCCGATTGGATCTACGCACCCGATTTGGCGCGCGCGCTCCTCACCTTGCTTGACGCAAGCACTACCAAGGATCGCCTCTACCATCTGGCGATCGAAGCACCCTTCGACATGATGGCGTGGTGCGAGCGGCTCGGGAAGCGCTACCCTTCGTTCCAGTTTCGTGAGTCGGCACGCGTCAAGGAATGCAATATCGCGCCGCTCGCGCCGTTTCGCACGCCATTCTCCGGCCGCAGGCTGCGCGACGAATTCGGCTTCAAGCCCGCATTTACCCCGGCCACTGCCTTCGATGACTATATGCAATGGCTTACCACCCATCCAAATTTTTCACCATGACAATCAATCGAATCATCTTGCTGGTTTGTACGTTAGCCGCGTCGGCCGCCTTCGCGCAGGGGTATCCGACCAAACCGGTGCGCATCCTCGTGCCGTTCGCGGCCGGTGGCAACACCGATGGTATTGCACGTATCGCCGCCGATTGGCTTGGGCGGGCGCTCAATCAACAGGTGCTGGTCGAGAATCGTCCGGGCGCGTTTGGCACCATCGCGGTCGATGCACTGATCAAGTCACCTGCCGACGGTTACACGCTCCTCATGGCCGCGCATCCGCAGGCGGTGACGGTCCCGCTTATGCAAGCGAAGCGAACCTACGATCCGCAAAAGGATTTCGCGCCGATCTCGATCGTTGGCTCCAATCCGTTCGTGTTAGGCATTCATAGCTCGGTGCCGGTCAATACGGTGCGTGAATTTGTCGAGTACGCCAAAGCGCGGCCGGGACAAATCAATTACGCATCCGGCGGTTCCGGATCGATGGGGCATTTATCCGGCGCCCTGTTTGCCACACGAGCAGGCATCAATCTGAATCACATTCCCTACAAGGGCGGTGGACCGGCGGTGAAGGACTTGCTGGGCGGCCAAGTCCATATGTACTTCGGTAATTTCTCGGAGTTCGTTGGCCATGCCGAATCCGGTCGCATCAAGGTGCTTGGCGTGTCGAGCGAAAAGCGCGCGCCGCAACGGCCCGATTTGCCGACCATCGCGGAATCCGGCTACCCAGGATTCAAAACGCTTACCTGGAACGGACTGGTCGCGCCCGCTGGCACACCGAGCGAGATCATCGAGCGCATCGCGGCGGAAATACAGAAGATGGCGAAGGATGCCGCGGCATCGCAACGATTGACCAACATCGGCGTCGATCCCTGGGGCTCCACACCGCAGGAATTCAGTGATGCGATTCGCAGCGAGGGCGCCCTGTGGGGTGCGGTGATTCGCGTCGCCAATATCCGGCTTGAGTAGGCATTCGGCATGACGACTCCGCTCAACGTCAACTGGCCCCGCGATGACTACTCACGCGTGCCGTTCTGGCTTTATCACGACGATGGGGTCTATGCGCTCGAAATGGAGCGCATCTTTCGCGGCCCGGTGTGGAACTACCTCGCCCTCGACGCAGAGTTGCCCAATCCCGGTGACTTCCGTACCACCTGGATCGGTGAAACCTCGGTCGTGGTATCGCGCGGGCAGGATGGCATCGTCCATGCGTTCGTGAATCGTTGTGCGCATCGCGGCGCGCAGGTCGTGCGCAAGACCCACGGCAACGCCACCGAGCATGTTTGCATCTATCACCGGTGGTGCTATTCGAATGAAGGCGATCTGATCGGCGTGCCGTTTCGCCGCGGACTGAAAGGGCAAGGCGGCATGCCGTCGACATTCGATCCCAAGCAACATGGGCTCAGGCGCCTGCGCGTGGAAAGCTTCCATGGCGTGTTGTTCGGCAGCTTCGCGACCGACGAGGCGAATGGCGCGGGCCGCTTGGAGTCGCTGCACGACTATCTTGGTGAGTTCGGCCGCACCATGATCGCGCGCTTTTTTACTCGGCCGATCCGCATCCTCGGCTATCACCGCCAGATGGTGCACGGCAACTGGAAGCTCTACGCCGAGAATCTGCGCGATACCTATCATGCGAGTCTGTTGCATGAGTTCTTTGTGCGCTACGGTCTGGATCGCGCGACCCAAAAAGGCGGCGTGAAGATGGACGAGCGTCATCGACACAATATGAACCATGCCTATGCCGGCACCGATTCACAGGACGAAGCGCGCGCCGCCTATGCCGACCAGAAAGGCGTGGAAGTCGATCGGTTGCAGTTGCGCGACACGGCATTCCTGAAGTTTGTGCCGGAGTTTCCCGACGGCATGAATCTCGCGGCACCGACGATCTTCCCTAATTTTCTGCTGATCCAGATCAGCAATTCGCTCGCGACCCGGCAGATCCGACCCAAAGGGAAGGACGCGTTCGAGATCTTCCAGACGATGTTTGCCTATGCCGACGATTCGCCCGACATGATCGAACACCGCATGATGCAGACCAATCTCGTCGGCCCGGCCGGCTATGTGTCGATGGAAGATGGTGAAGCGATCGAGATTGCCCACCGAATGTCCGCCACGACGCTCAACGATCACACCGTCGTCGAGATGGGTGGGCGAGGCGCGATCGCCGACACGACGCATCGTCTGACCGAAGGCCCGATCCGTGGCTTTTGGTCGTATTGGGCGGAACTGATGGACGTCGAAGCAGCGGGCGGTGTGCGCTGATGCTAGCAACATGAATAAGCGCGAATCAATCAACGCCCTCATGATCGAGTATGGCTTGCTGCTCGACGACGACCACCTCGAAGCGTGGGTCGAACTCTTCACCGACGACTGCGATTACCGCATCGTCACCCGTGAGAATGTCGAACAAAACCTGCCCAACGTGCTGATCTGGTGCAAGGGCAAGAACATGCTCGCCGATCGCATCACGTCGTACCGGCATGTCAATGAATACAACCTGCACTGGGACTGCCACACCATCAGCCCACCGCGACTCAAGGCCGACGATGATGGCTCATGGCGTGTGGAAGCGAGCTACAGCCTGTTTCAGACGACGCTCGAAGGACAAAGCCGTCTGTTCAGCGTGGGTCGATACCGCGCGCGGATCGTATTCTCAGGCGATACGCCCCGCATCCGCGAGATGGTGGTGGTGGCCGATACCGGGTCGATCCCGACCTTGCTTGCGACGCCGATTTGAAGCCTTTGCCTGTTTGTTGACAAGCGCCCGTCACTCCCGCGAAGGCGGGAGTCCAGAATTTTCGCCACGTGTGGAACCAAACATCAACTGGATTCCCGCCTTCGCGGGAAAGACGATTCCAAATCGAATGCGCTCGAGTTTCAATACACGGCTAATAAATCGTCTGCCGAATCCGCTCCGGATACGCGGCGTCGTACTCCTCAGCATTGACGGCATTCTTCGTGATCTCCGCGAGAATCTGCCCGCCGGTGGGCAGCGCTGAGCGCGGCACCTGCGCCTCGACCGCCCACAGTTTCGAGCGGATCAACGCCTTTGGGCACTGGTAGTAGACCCGATCGGCTGTCACTTCGAGCAGCGTCGTTGGCACCTTCTCATTGACGGTAAAAGTTTTGGCGAGCGCTTCATCGACGATGATCCGAGCGCGGCCATTGATCCTGAGTGTTTCATTGACGCCGGGAATCAGAAACAGCAGCGAGATGCGCGGATCGCGGAGAATGTTACGCATCGAGTCCATGCGATTATTACCGCGACGGTCCGGGATCAGCATGCGCTTCCAGTCAATCACGCGGACAAATCCGACCGGATCGCCACGCGGCGAGCAATCCAGCCCCTCCGGCCCAACGGTGGCGACCACCACGAACGGTGCCTTCTCGATGAACACCCGATACTGGTCGGTGATGTAGTCGACTTCCTTGGTCAGGGCCGCGCCCATTGGCTGCCCGTAGAGCGCCTCAAGGTCGGTAATGCTGGTGATATGTCTTGCCGCGCTCATGCCCGCACTCCAGGATGGTTGACGAATGGTTGCCGAGTCGGAACATTGTATCCTCCACGCTCGACATCAATCCAACGTTGGAGCAAGCATGGAATTCGGTATCTGGTCGAACGGCTTTCGGCCGCACACGACGCCCGCGGAAACGTTCGAAGAAGACCTGCAAGAGATCATTCTGGCCGACCAGCTTGGCATGCGCGATTGCTATATCAGCGAGCATCATGGCGAGCCGGTCTATATCAACAAGGTCGACACGTTGCCGGTCCCCGAACTCCTGATGTGCAAGGCCGCCGGACTCACCAAGCAGATTCGCATGGGTGCGGCGGTTACCGTGATTCACTTGTGGCATCCGGTGGATGTGGCGATTCGCGCCGCGACGACCGACCATGTGATCGGCAATAACCGCTTTTTCTTCGGCTTCGGTTCAGGCTTTCATAGTCCCTTGTTCTCGGAAGAACGCGGACTCACCTATGAAGACCGCCATGAGCGCCTCGTCGAATCGCTCGATCTCATTCTCAAATGCTGGAACACCGAACAACCGTTCGATTGGAACGGTAAGCATTGGAAGGGTAAGGGCATCGTAGCCACCCCACGCCCGCTTAGCAAACCGATGCCGATGGCCACCGCGAGTGAAACCGAATCGATGATTCAGTTGGCCGCCGAGCGCGGCTATACGCTCATCTCAGCGCATGAGCCGCCACCGATTCTCAGAAAGAAGACCGATAAGTATCTGCGCTACGCGATGTCGGCCGGACACCGGCATCCGTTGAAAAACATCGCCAACGCTCGGTTCGTCTACCTGGCGGATTCACGCGCGCAGGCGATCGAAGATCTGCGCGAGGCGGTGTCGTTCGAAATGGAGTTTCAACGCAAGCGCGGACTCCTGAAGTACCTAATGGGCGCGTTTGGCCTGCCCTACAACTGGGAGACCGTGACGTTCGATGATCTGGTCGAATGCGGCTTCTATCTGGTCGGTGAACCCGATGTAATCGGCAAGCGCCTAGAAAAAATCTACACCGAGTCGGGTGGTTTCGGAACGCTGTTGCTAGTGACCGGCAAGGGCTGGGCAACGCGTGAAAAGCGTTTGCGATCATTGCGGCTTTTCATGGAACAAGTGGCACCAAAGCTCCGCCATCTCGAAGCGACCCGCGAAGCCTAGCACCCCCTCTGCCCTCCGCCCACAAGGGACGGGGGCGATTCAGTCTCCAGCAACCCGCATCAAGGACCCTACGATGACTGCACAACCCCTTCGATTCGGCAGCGACCATGGTGTATTGCGCACGGAAGATGCGCCGCTTCTAACCGGTCGCGGTCGATATACCGACGATGTGAATTTCCCCGGACAAGCGCACGCCGTCTTTCTTCGCGCGAGCGTCGGGCATGCGCGCATCAAGTGGCTCGATACTGCGGCCGCAAGAGCGATGCCGGGCGTGCTCGCGATACTGACTGCAAAGGAGTTGGCCGCGGCCGGCGTGCAGCCGATTCCACCGCTTGCCACGATGAATAGTCGCGATGGCAAGCCGATGTTTGTCGCCGCGATGCCGCCGCTTGCGGTTGACCGTGTGCGCTATGTGGGTGAGCCGGTCGCCTGCGTCGTCGCCGAGACAGAAGCTCAAGCCCTCGATGCTGCCGAACAGGTGGTGATTGAATACGACACGCTGCCTGCGGTCGTGCATCCGGGTCGCGCCGTTGCACCCGGTGCACCGCAACTGTGGGAAGGCGCACCCAATAACATCGCGCTTGATTGGATTGATGGCGACGCGGCAGCGGTCGATGCCGCATTCGCGAAAGCGAAGCACACCGTGCAGGTCAAGATGGAAGACACGCGTCTGGCGCCGGCCACCATGGAACCGCGCGGCGGCCTCGCACAATGGGACGGTGCAAGCGGCCGTTACACGCTCACCGCGAGCACTCAAGGCGTGGCCATCGTGCGCAATATGATCGCCAATCATGTGCTGAAGATTCCGCCGCAAAATTTGCGCGTGCTCACGCACGATGTGGGTGGTGGCTTCGGTATGAAGACGCATCCCTATCCTGAATACGTTTCGATTCTGATCGCCGCGCGCACGATCAACCGACCGGTGAAGTGGCGCAACACGCGCATCGAGAGTTTCCTTTCCGATACCGCCGGGCGCGATGGCGTATTGGAAGCCGAACTGGCCCTCGATGCCGATGGGAAGTTCCTTGCACTGCGCGCACGCAACCTGGTGGGCATGGGCGCGTACATCACAACGTTCGGTGCGACGTTTGCCACCAACAACACCAAGAACTGCTTGTCCTCGGTGTATGTGATTCCGGCGATTTATATCAATGTGAAGATGGTGCTTTGCAATACCGCACCGCTTGGCCCCTATCGTGGCGCGGGTCGTCCGGAAGCGATCATCGTGATCGAGCGCTTAATCGACATGGCGGCGAAAAAAATGGGCGTCGATTCCTTCGATTTGCGTAGGCGCAACATGATCGCGGCCACCGCAATGCCCTACAAGACACCCAATGGCCCGATCTACGATAGCGGCGAATTCGCCTCGATTGCCGACAAAACGACCGCGCTCGCCGACTTACCGGGCTTTGCCAAACGCCGGGAAGCGTCGCGTCAACGCGGCAAGCTGCGTGGCATCGGCGTGTGCAATTTCCTCGAAGTGGCGGGCGGCATCCTCGATGAAACGGTTGATCTGCGGTTCGAAGCGGATGGCAAAGTCGCGCTGCGCACCGGCGTGCAGGCAATGGGCCAAGGACACTTGTCGACCTTTCCGCCAATCGTCGCCGCCAAGCTCGGGGTCAAGGTCAGCGATATCCGCTTGATCGAAGGCGATAGCGATGAAGTACCAAGCGGCATTCCAAGCGTCGCGTCACGCTCGACGATGATGGCGGGTGGCGCGACGTTCGTGGCCTGCGATGCCTCGATCGAAAAGGGTAGGCGGATTGCCGCACATCTGTTTGAGGCAGCGTCGGCAGATGTTGAATTCGCGAACGGGACCTATCGCGTGGGCGGCACCGATCGCACCATGAGTATTCTCGAGGTCGCACGGCGCGCGCGAACGGCGAAAGATCTTCCCGCCGAGTTATCGAAAGGGCTCGATTCGGTCGAGAAATTCGTCTCGCCGCAAATGAGCTTTCCGAATGGTTGCCATATCACCGAAGTCGAGATCGACCCGGAGACCGGCGTGGTCGCGATCGTCGGTTACGCCGCGGTCGATGATGTCGGCAACATCATCCACGAGACGATCGTCGAGGGCCAGATCCACGGCGGCGTCGCGCAAGGTCTCGGGCAGGTGATCGGCGAGTACGTGCAGTACGACGAGGATGGACAATTGCTCACGGCGTCCTTCATGGACTATGTGATGCCGCGCGCCGATGATCTGCCCAATATCAAGGTTGGGCATCATGGCGTCGTGTGCACGACCAACCCGCTTGGCGTCAAAGGTGCCGGGGAATCAGGCGTGGCGGGCGCGCTGCCCTCTGCCTACAACGCCGTACTCAACGCGCTGGCCGAACGTGGCGTGACGCATCTCGATATGCCCGCCTCGCCCGAGCGGGTGTGGCGCGCGATTCATGCGGCAAGCTAAGCGACATCACTGATCGAAAGGAGTCGTCCCATGGCATCCCGTATCCTCACGACAGTCGTTGGCTCCTATCCGATCCCCGATTGGCTGGTCAGCGCGCCAAGCGATCAGGCGTTGCGTGATGCGACGCGCCTAGTGATCGATTTACAGGAGCGCGCCGGCATCGATGTGGTGTGCGATGGCGAGTTCTATCGATTCGATATCAATCATCCCGAATCGAACGGGATGATCGACTACTTCATCCGGCCAATGGGCGGTATTCGCAAACAACTCCGGTTCGATGAGGTCATCGGCTTTCGCAAGCGCGCGGACATGGCATGGCGCCGCCTTCCGGCGGGCGTGGTCGAAGGCCCGATCAGTAGCGGCACACTCGATCTTCCCGATGCCTGCCGGCGCGCGCGGTCGATTGCCGCTAATTCTAATTTGCATTAGAAAGTGACATAATTAAACCTTCGAGACCACCCGTAAGAGGCTGTCATGGCGCGTACCGCTGGAGGGGTGAAGGATCTTGCGTGGGCGCGTGAGCAGGTATCGAAGGCGCGTAGTGCCGATGATCTGCGGGAA
>CAMDRJ010000026.1 GCA_945906755.1 Klebsiella pneumoniae
CCTTGGCGGCCAGCGTCGTGCTCATCTCTTTCGCATGTTCGATGTAATTGGCGGCCGCGCAGTAGATGCGTCCAGGGCGAATCGGCGCGGCGAGTGCGGTGCCGGCGGGCAAGGGCTTTAACTTGCCCGATGCAGCGAGCTTGGCCGCGCTCTGCGCGATCGATTCGATGCCCGCCTGCACTTCAGGCCATCGCGCGATCAATCCACCGAGTTCGGCAGTCGCCCAGGTGGGTTGGACATCCGCAGCGGCCTTGCATGCGGTGGCGAAATCGTAGAGCTTTTCGTCAAAGACCAATGCGGTGGCGGTGCCATCGCCGCGACGATAGGTTGCAAGTGCGTACCAAGCCATTTTGGGGCTCCTTTCGTGTGTGTGATTGAGATTGTAGAGGCGATCAGGCGATGAATTTTTTGAGCGCGGTGGGACGTCCGCCGTGTCGCTGGGTGGCGATCGGCTCGGGCGCACCGCGGACGATGAATTGTCCGGAACCGCGTGCGACCTGCAGCTTGCCGTCTTCCACCACGATGCGCCCGCGACTCGTGACAATCTCGGGCCAGCCCTTGTACACATGGCCTTCATAGGGCGTATAGCCCACCGCATCATGCATCATCGAGTAATCGATGCGCTTTTCGATGGCCGGATTCCAGATGGCCACATCGGCATCCGAGCCGACTGCGATCGTGCCTTTCTTCGGATAGAGGCCGTACATGCGTGCGTGATTGGTGGCGGTCAGCGCGACGAATTGACTGAGAGTGAGCCGGCCTTTCAGCACGCCTTCGGAAAACAGAATCGGCATACGCATTTCGATGCCCGGTACGCCATTGGCCATTTCCTTGAAGGTGGTGTCATCGCCGCGCGGGATCTTCGCGGTTTCATCGAATTTGTAGGGCGCGTGATCCGATGAATAGACCTGAAACGTGCCATTGGCAAGCCCGGCCCAGATCGCCTCTTGCGCAGCCTTGTCGCGCAAGGGCGGGCTGCAACACCACTTGGCGCCTTCGACGCCGGGGCGGTCCATATCATCGGCAGTGAGCACGAGATACTGCGGGCAGGTCTCCGCGTAGATCTTTGCGCCAAGCGTTTGCGCGGAGCGAATCGTGTTGGTCGCCTCGGGACTTGATACATGCACAATCAGCACCGGCACGCTCAGCAGTCGCGAGAGCATGATGATGCGATGGGTGGCTTCCGCTTCAGCGAGTGCATCATGCGCGACACCGTGGAATTTCGGTGCGCCATGACCGCGCTCGATCAGGCGCTTGGCGATCCAGCGGATCATGTCATCGTTCTCGGCATGCACCATCACCAGCGCACCTTCCCGATCGGCGACATGCAGCACTTCAAGGAGTTGGTAGTCCTCCAGCCGCCATTTCGGATAGGTCATGTACACCTTGAACGAGGTCACGCCGCTTTTGATCGCGGCGGGCAACTCCTCGTTCATGATTTTATCGGTCGGTTCACCGATGATCAGATGAAAACCGTAGTCGATCACGGCTTTGGTCCGCGCACGTTCATGGTAATCGGCTAATGTTGCGGTGACCGAGGTGCCGCGATGTTGCGCGGCGAACGGAATGATGGTGGTGGTGCCGCCAAATGCGGCTGACACCGTGCCGCTATAGAAATCGTCTGCCGACATGATGCCCATGCCGGAGATCTGCTCGATATGGCAATGGCTGTCGATGCCGCCAGGCAGCACGTAACGGCCGGCCGCATCGATGTCGCGTGCGCCCGCGGGCAGCCGCTCGGCGATCGCGACAATCTTCTCGCCGCGAATACCGATATCGGCGCGGGTCGTCTCGGTGGCGGTCGCGATAGTGCCATTGCGGATGGTGAGATCGAAATTATCCATGGGAGGCTTTCGAGAAAGATAGGGCAGCATACTGGTGAGCGCCGCTGGCGGGAAGGGCGAGTATGATTTCGGCGTATGCAAACCATCTACGTCATCAATCCGAATTCATCCGAGCATGTAACGGCGGGCATCGATCGCGCGCTCGATCCATTACGCATTGCCGGTGGGCCGACCTTCAAATCACTCACGCTCAAAGAAGGGCCGCCCGGCATTCAGACGCAACGAGACGTCGATGGGGTCATCGCGCCGCTAT
Source organism: Klebsiella pneumoniae (assembly GCA_945906755.1). Taxonomy (GTDB): domain Bacteria; phylum Pseudomonadota; class Gammaproteobacteria; order Burkholderiales; family SG8-39; genus SHXR01. The sequence goes on from CAMDRJ010000026.1 coordinate 2,098, forward strand.
GCGCATTGGTCAAGCAGCTCGATCAGACCGCGGCGGCCTTTGTGATCGCTTGTTTCAGCGATCCGGGTCTGCACTCGGTGCGCGAGACGACTGGCAAGCCGGTCCTTGGCATCATGGAATCGGGCATTCTCACCGCGCTCACGCTGGGTCATAAATTCGGCGTGATCGCTCTTCTGGCCGGTTCGATCCCGCGTCATTTACGAGCGATCGGCGCGATGGGTCTCACTGATCGCCTGGCGGCCGAGGTGCCGGTGGGGTTGCCCGTGGTCGAGCTGGTCGATGAAGCCAAAACCTTTCATCGCATGGTGGCGTGCGGCGAGGAACTGCGCGACCGTCATGGCGCCAATAGTGTCGTCATGGGCTGCGCCGGGATGGCGCAATACCGTGATCGCCTGCAATCGGCGATCGGCATTCCGGTGGTCGAGCCGACGCAGGCCGCTGCTGCGATGGCGATGGGACGCGTGAAGCTCGGTTGGTAGGGTTGTCGAAGTGTCGCGACAATCTGGCGACTTCTCTAAACGATAGTGATTGTGTAGGAATTTCCCTTACAAATAGTCCGGCAGGAGGGTCGCCCGGCGTTCGCGTTCCGGCCAAGAAAAGGGTGATGTGGTCGCCGATCATTGGTGCGCGACGTTGATCCAGTCGCATGTTTCGACTCGGATCTTGTGGTCGGGTATCGATGTCCATCAACACGTGGATGTTGGGCGATGCGTGATGCGGATCAACGTAATGATTTGTAGGATGTCTGCCCATTCTATTCGTTAGACGTGATTGTAAATAAAGGTTAAACGGTCGTGATCACGAGGTGCGGTGGGCCGATTCGTTGTACAAATAGCGCTATGGACAAATTGCCGGTCAATTCGCATAATCGGGCGATGTTGTCGGCCTCGTTGGTTCGAATGTTTCCGACATCGTTGCCGCTCGGTGAATTGGAGGTTGATGTGCCTAAACACGGTACCAAAGCCGCGCCGCAGAACGCGAATACCGTTGAACTGAGGCAGCTTGCTAACCTCACTGCGGAGGCTTCGGCGTTGTTGATTCAAGCGGGGATTGACGATCGGCGGAAGCTGGAGGAAATCGGCGCGGTGGGCGCCTATATGGAGATGTATCGCCAAGGGTTGAAGCCGGCGCTGAACCTTTTGTACGTGATTGAGGGCGCCCTGCGCGATGTGCCCTGGACGCAGCTGCCACACCATGTGCGCGCGTCCATAACGCTTGAAGCGGACGCGATGATCGAGTCCGAACGAAAGTCATAACTTAAGGTTGGCGTACTGTCCAGCGGGCGGACGCGGGAGCGCCCTGGTCAGCAAGTTTGCGGGTTGCACCGGCGCCTCCGGTAGAATCGCGCCTCTCAGTCATGCTCGGACGGATCCAATGAAATACCAATGCGCGGTGCTGGCAGTCTGCCTGATGGGTACAGGCGCCGGTCTGATGGCGCAATCAACCGACAAAGATCGCGAGGCGGCGCTCCTCCAGGCGCAACAACGCGTTGAGTTTCGCCGCACCGCATCGGTGGATGCCGATCGGCGCGCGCAGGACGGCGTGCGCAAGCTCACCACGGCGCGTAACCGCTTGCAGGCTGCTGAGAAAGAGCTTTCCGCGGCGACGGTGGGTCTCAAGCGCGCCGAAGAGGATCTCGAATACGACCGTGGCCGCGCGGTCGAAGCGAAGAAGGCGTACGAGGATGAATCGGCCGCCTTTCAAGCGCTGCGGCGCGGCCAGTAGATCTTTGCCAACGGCGTAGGCCATCTCGCATCGAATGATGCATGACTCATGACTTATGACTGATGTGCCCGCGCGGGCAAAAAGCCCACCGGGTGCAACACCGTCCCCGTCGCAACGCGTGCTGGTCTATGCGGTGTCGATCACGTTGCTCACCCAGGTGCTCGCGTCAGCAGCGCTGGTCGCACAGTCGGTTATCGTCCCGGTCGCAGCGCCCGATCTTGGCGTACGCGCGCAAAGCATTGGTGTATTTGTCTCGCTGGTCTATCTGGTGGCGGTGCTCGCGGGGCTGGTCGCACCCGCATTCGTGCGCCGCTTCGGGCCGCTGCGCGTCTGCCAGATCACCATCTTGCTGCTATCAGCCGGGCTCGCGGTTGGCGCCACTGGCCAGATCGCCGCGCTGCCGTTGATGGTGCTATTGATCGGTATTCCCTATGGCGTGGTGAATCCGACCAGCTCACACATTCTCTCGGCGCACGCACCGCCCGCGTTAATGTCGCTTGCTTTCTCGATCAAGCAATGCGGCGTGCCGATCGGTGCCGCGGTAGCGGGTATCTTGTTGCCGGCGATGCTCCTCACGATGCATTGGCAGTGGACATTGATCGTGCTGGCGGCCGGTTTCGCGGTCTTCGCGGTTGCGTTTCAGCCGTTTCGCGCCCGCTTCGACGCCGAGCGGACCGGTGAGCTAAAAGTACGCGTTGGCCGACTCGGTGCGCCGGTCGCGGCGGTATGGTGCAATCCTCGATTGCGAGTGCTCGCCATCAGCGGCTGTACGTTTTCGTTTGTGCAAGTCATCGTCATCACCTACTCGGTGTCCTATCTCAATCTGGAAGTCGGCCTCACGCTGGTCGCCGCGGGTCTCGCGTTTTCTTCGGCGCAGGCGGCGAGCGTGCTGGGGCGCATCGGCTGGGGCGTGTTGGCCGATCGCTGGCTTTCCGCGCCGCGCGTGCTTGGCATCGTTGGCGTGAGCGTATCCGCCTTGCTGGTTTTGCTGGCATCGATTGCCGGGACTTGGCCGCTTACCGCGATCGTCGTGGTCGTGACCTTGGTTGGATTGACCGGCCTTGGCTGGAATGGCGTGCATTTTGCGGAGGTTGCGCGGCGTGCTCCGCCTGGTGAAGTGGCGACGTCTGCAAGCGGGATTCAGTTCTTCTCATTCGGTGGTGCGCTGCTCGCGCCGATTGTGTTCGGGACGCTGATCAGCGTGACGGGCAACTATGCGACTGGGTTCGCATTGCTCGCGCTGCCGCCGTTATGGGTAGGGCTTCGCTTTTTGTTTTCGCGCGCATGAACGGAACGTCTGCGCAGCCTGCCAAGATCATCCTGCTGCACGGCCTGCGGGTGAATCGGCTCGCCATGAGCTACCTTGCTTGTCATTTACGCCGACATGGCTTCGCGGCCGATACCTGGAGCTTTCCCTCTTTTCGTCGCACGCTCACCGAGAACGCTACTTTGTTTGCGGAGCGCCTCGACAGCGAATCTGCCAAGGACATTGCCCTTGTGGCGCATAGCTATGGGGCGGTCGTCGCGTTGCACCATCTGCAATCACACCCGGATATCCGGATCAAGCGGATCGCGCTGCTTGGGGCGCCGCTAGCCGGTTCGGTGGCGGGTGCGCAGATTCAGCGTCATGCGTGGGGGCGTTGGTTTGCCGGCGCGTCAGGCCCGGTGTGGATCAATGGGCCGCGCGTATCGATCCCTAGCGGTGTACAGGTTGGCAGCATTGCCGGCACTGGCCGCCTTGGGCTCGGGCGCCTCTTTGCTCGCATCAAGGCGCCGAACGACGGTGTGGTCCTGGTCGAGGAAACGCGATTGCCTGGCTTGACGGATCATCTGATCATGCCGGTTGCACATAGTGTGATGCTGGTGTCGCGGACGGTGGCAGGGCAGGTCGAACATTTTCTGCGTCACGGAGCATTCCGACGATGAAATGGAAAGGCAGCCTGATCGGCGCATGCATCGTCGCGATCGCGCTGCTCGCGGTCGCCGGCTGCGGAACGATTCAATTCTATGCGCAGGCAGTGAGCGGGCATCTGGCGGTCATGGCCGCCGCGCAACCGATCAACCAGGCCTTGTTTGAACAGCCAGCGATCACCCCGGCGCTCAAGGAAAAGCTGGAACGCGTGCTGGCGATCCGGGAATTCGCGGTCAGCGAACTGCTGCTGCCCGATAACGGCTCCTATCGCAGCTATGCCGATATCGGCCGGCCGTATGTGGTGTGGAATGTATTCGCCACCGAAGAATTTTCATTGCGGCCGGAGCAGTCGTGTTTTCTCTTCGCCGGTTGCGTGGCCTACCGCGGCTTCTATGCCGAGGCCGATGCCAGGGCCTACGGCGATGTCTTTCGAAAAGAGGGCCATGACGTGTTTGTCTATGGGGTAACGGCCTATTCGACACTCGGTTGGTTCAATGATCCGGTGCTGAACACGTTCATCGGCAACTCCGATGCGGAACTCGCACGAATTATCTTTCATGAGCTTGCGCATCAGGTGGTCTACACCAAGGACGATTCGATTTTCAACGAATCGTTCGCCACGGCGGTCGAAGAAGAAGGCGTACGGCGCTGGATCGACCGATTCGGTACCGATCAGCAATGGCGAGAATTTGCGGCAAGCGGCAAGCGTCGCGCCGACTTCATCGCGCTGGTATCGAGATATCAGAAACTATTCGAGGCGGGCTACGCTTCTGATGCACCGCCTGCAACCAAGCGCGCGGAAAAGAAACGATTGTTTGCCGCCTTGCGTGCGGATTACGAGACGATGAAGCGGGGCGAATGGGATGGCTTTGCCGGCTACGATCGCTGGTTCGCACAGGATCTCAACAATGCACACGTGGCGACGGTCGCTACCTACACCGAATTGGTGCCCGCATTTCGCAGCCTGCTCGCAAAAAACAAAGGCGATTTCGCGGCGTTCTATCGCGAGGTGAAGGCGCTGGCCGCGCGGCCGAAGGCGGAGCGGTTGAAGGAGCTGGGCGGGTAGGGAGCGCCGCCGCTTCGCCCCTTTGGTAAAGGCCCTACGAGGCGGCATTTGTGCGGTCGCTGAGGGTCGCTTCGTTCAAATTGATGGACTTCTTATTACCCTCATTATTACCCTTACGTGGGGGTAATTACCCCTACCTCTAAAGCGCCGGCGCAAAACCTCAAAATTAGGCGGTACTGAAACCGCGCTTTCGCCACCGGGCGGCCGGTCCGCGCCCTTGGCATTCGATGACACCGTTTGCCTGCTGCCCCCGCAGTACGCGCCGGATCATGTCGCGGCTGATGCCCGGACACGCCTGCTCCAACTGACTCAATGTGAATTCCCCGGTGAAGCCTTCCATGCCCGCAACGATTCGGTCGGTCTTGGATCCGCGCGGCGCCTTGATGTCGCCCACCCGCTCGGCGAATTCCCGGTAGGCGGTCTTCAGAATGAACAGCACGAAATTGACGTACGGCCAGGGGTCATGTTTGGCTTCGTGCCGGCCGTGCGAGCTTTGCTCCAAGGTCTCGTAGTAGCGTTCCTTATTCTGCTCGATCAGGCGTTCAAGGCTGATGTACCGGCCGACCACATAGCCGAGCTGGTAGCACTGGAGCAACATCAGCAGGCGTGACACGCGGCCATTGCCGTCGCGGAATGGATGGATGCAAAGGAAGTCCAGATTGAAGGCTGCCAGCGCGATGAGTGGGTGAATCCAGCGCTCGTCGAGGCACCGCCGCCAATCGGCGAGCAGCTCGACCGTACGCGCTGGCGTGTCGGCCGCGGACACAGGGCGAAACCGCACCCGCTCGCTGCCGTCCAGACGGCGTTCGATGATGTCCCCGTCGTTTTCCTTGTACTTGCCGGCGTCCCAGATTTCGCCCCGCGTCAGACTATGCAATCTGCGGATCGTCGCCTCATCGACTGGCAACACAGCCGCATCCGCGTGAATCAAAGTCAAGGCATCGCGGTAACCACGCACCTCCTCCTCATCGCGATCGCGCAGCAGCGGCCGACCTAGGATCAACTCGCGCACCCGGCCAGGTTCCACTGTCACGCCCTCGATGCGGTTGCTCGACACCGCGCTTTCGATCAGCGCATGTTCGCGGAGCGTCTTCAGGCGTTGCGGCGCCTGTCGAGTGAAAAACTCTTGTTGGCCGCGCGCCTCGCCCAGGTCGCCGAGATACCAGGCAGTGATTGCCGGTACTGACGTTGAGGCGCGGGAGAAGAGATGGAGGGTGTTCACGGCGGGTTACGATATTTACTCGTTGTGGGTGAGGTTGACGATCACGCTGCGCAGCGTCGCCGGGTCCCGGAACTCGTTTTGCACCTCGTTGAATATGGCCGCGGCCTACCTTTCACAGTGAATATTCGGTCGGCCGAGACACTCTAGAGATTGATAGCAATCGGGCGCGACGTGGGTTGGCGACAAGACGACCAGTCTAATACGTCATGCTCGCCGCATTCAGGATGCCGATGCCTAGTGAGAACGCGCCGATGAACATGCCTTGCGCGAGTTTCCCTGCCGGGATGTCTTCGGCCAGCTTGGGCACGACCAGCCGCACGCAGAGGAACACGAGCAGTTGAACGATGAGCGCGATCCCACCCCAGAGCAGCATGTCGAGAAACGACACGCTTTGCGAGATCGCGGTGGCAAGCGGAATGATGAAGCCGAGCAACGCGCCGGAAAGACTGTATGCGGCGGCTTGATTGCCCGCGCGGATCAGCGCGATTTCGCGGTAAGGCGTGATGTGGATATAGATGAAAATAAAGAGGCCCACGAGCAGGATGGCCGCGCCGAAATGCAGCAGAAAATTATCGACACCCCTCAGCGAAGCAATCAATAAACCGGTTTCCATGCGTCTTCCTTCAGATGAAATAGTGCGGCAAAAATCGGCTTGCATTGCTGGTGACGGCACTACGATCTTCGCGGATGCCGATTCCGGCCGGTTGATCGCCGATGATCCATGATCCGATCACCGCATAGTTGCCGTCGGTCTCGCAAAGCGGGGTGAACGCCTGATAGACGTACCCCTCTTTGCCGTAGGTGCCTTGGGTGATCATCGCGCCCGCGTTTCTGCGCAACGCGACGTTGGCGCCTTCACGGGAGAGGATGGGCTTTCGCACATAGTCGCCGGTGAGGTGTGCCGGATCGCGAAACGCCGGCAGCAGATAGGGCGATGTTGGAAACATCTCCCATAGCACCGCCAGGATCGCCTTGTTGGAAAGCAGCATCTTCCAGGCGGGCTCCAGCAATCGGCAAGGTTCACTGACTAAATGTGCACCGAACGCCTCAGTGGTGAGCCATTCCCATGGATAGAGCTTGAAAAGCGCCTCGATTGGCCGTTGTTCGAGATCGACAAAGCGGCGCGCCCTCGCATCCCAACCGATGTCTTCGACAAACAATTGCATCGTGGCAATCTTTGCCTGGATCGCGGTGTCGCGCAGGTACTCAAGATTGCCGAGATCTTCGTCGCTGTCTTTGACGCAGGCGAAATAGAGCATCGATCCTTGCAGGCTGGGCGCGATCGATTGCCATGCGGCGATCAATTTCTCGTGTAATGAGTTGAACTGATCACAGCCAGGTTTTGCTTCCTGCATCCAATCCCATTGCACCACGCTTGCCTCAAGCAGCGAGGTCGGCGTATCGGCGTTGTACTCAAGCAGTTTTGGTTCGCCCGCACCTGTCCATGCCAGATCGAAGCGACCAAAGAGCGTTGGATCGCGCCTGCGCCAAGAGGTGGCGACCAGTTGGTGGAACTGCGGCGGGATCGCGAATTCGGCAAAGCGGTTGTTGCTGACGATGTACTCACACGCTTCGAGGCAAATGCGATGGAGTTCGGCCGTCGCGCTTTCCAGCACATCGATTTGGTCGGCATCGAATTCATAGCATGCCGATTCATCCCAATAGGTGCCATCGATGGTGTGGTAGTCGAATCCCACCTTCTCACAGCGCTCCCGCCAATTCGGGCGTGGGGTCGCCGATACCCGTCGCATAGGTTTAGGAGGCGCTCGTGCTGCTATGCGCGGACGACGACGATCCAAATCCGCCGCGCGAAAGGCCGGCGCGGTTGCTTTGCATCGTGCGGTTTGCGGAGGGTTCGCCGAGCATGGTCACGCCACTTGCGCGGGAACCGGGGCGCAACATATTGGTGTCGTAACGGCCCGACGGATCGGACCAATAGTAGCGGGGCCCGAGGAACGCGCCCATGCCGCTGCCATGGAGCCCGCTTTGGTTGAGGCTATTGATTCCGGATTGATTGAGCGCGCTTTTATTGACTTCGCAATCGTCAGCGCGTTCCCAGTCGGCGCGACAGTCCTCTAGCGAGGTGTATACGTCACGACGCATCACGCGTGTGTTCTGATCAGTTTCGTTCCCGCAACTGCTAAGGGCGGACGTACCGATTAACACAAGGGTAATGGAGAGGCTCGACTTGCGACGACGCATAGATGCTCCGGTTGGCGATCGCTTATGCGATCGTAGCAAATTGGGATCGCGAACTTCGCTGCGACAGATCAAGCCCGGTCGAATACGCATGCTGAATGCGACGCATTCAACAAGCCGAGGCATTCAATAAGACGCGTCGGGATCATTCCATCGCGCAGGTCGCCAAATGACTACCGCTCTGCGGTTTCACGCGGTTTGAATTTGACCGATGCCGTTGAAACCTCTAGGCTCATTGATCGCTCAATGCTGTGATGAAAGGGAACCTCTTCGCGTGCTACGCGGAGTCGTCATTCATGAGAATCGTCGTCCTTGGCGCCGGTGTGATCGGCGTGACTAGCGCGTGGTATCTCGCTCGTGCGGGACACGAGGTGGTCGTAATCGACCGACAGCCGGCCCCAGCGCTTGAGACCAGTTTTGCCAATGGTGGTCAAGTCGCGGTGAGTCACGCTGAACCTTGGGCGAACCTTGGCACGCTCCGGCGGATTCCGCGGTGGCTGGTCGAACGCGATGCACCGATGGCGTTTCATCCGCACCTGGACCGACATCAGTGGCTTTGGGCGCTACGGTTTTTGCATGAGTGTCTGCCGTCTCGTTCGGCTCGTAATACCAAGCACATCCTTGCGCTCGCCCTCCATAGCTTGCGCATGTTGCAAGCGCTGCGTGCAGAGACCGGCATCGAATACGAGCATCGTAGCTCGGGGATACTCCATTTCTATACTGATCCGCTCGAGTTGCAACGTGCGATCCACGCCACCGATGCGTTCAAGCAATTGGGCATCGAGGTCCAAGTCAAGTCGGCCGATGCGTGCGTTGAATTGGAACCGGCGTTTACTCAATCGCGCGCCAGCATTGCAGGTGGCCTTTTTACGCCGAGCGATGAGTCGGGCGATGCGCATAAATTTACCACCGTGCTGGCTTCGATGGCGGTGAAACGCGGTGTGCAGTTCCGCTTCAACACGTCGGTAGAATTCATCGATGCGCCAAGCGGCGAAGTAGCGAGCGTGGCGGTTCGCAACGACGATGGATCGGATGATCGCGTGCGCGGCGATGCCTATGTTGTTGCACTTGGCAGCTACAGTTCGCCCCTCTTGCGTGCGGTCGGTGTCGGCGTGCCGGTCTATCCTGCCAAGGGCTATTCGATCACGATCGAGCTTGAGACAGGCGATGTCGCGCCCGCGGTGAGCCTCAATGACGAGGCACATAAACTCGTCTATTCGCGCTTGGGCAACCGGCTTCGTGTCGCGGGTACTGCCTTGTTAGACGGCTACAATACCGAGATCGATGCGGCCCGTTGCGAAGCGATTGTGCGTCGAACGTTTGAGTTGTTCCCGCGGGCCGGCCATCCAGAACGGGCCCAGTTTTGGACTGGGCTGCGCCCGGCAACCCCGTCCAACACCCCTTGTATCGGCCGTACCAGGATGCGCAATCTCTATTTGAATACCGGGCATGGCACGCTCGGTTGGACGCTCGCATGCGGCTCGGGTGCATCGCTTGCGCAGATCGTGAGTGGTGAGCGGCCGGCGGTCGAGTTCCCATTTCTTGAGCACCGAGCTTGAGCACTGAGCGAGCCGGCACCAGCCCGAAGCGGCGCGGATGGAAGATTTTCATCGCCGCGGGTGTGATGACGCTTGCGGTGTCGACCGGGATTGGCTTCCCGTTCATTTCTGAAATTACCTCGGTGGGCGCCGGATTTTTTGCCAAACAGCTTTGTTCCGAGGTGTTCGTTGCTGGTCGTGATCCGGTGCGCGTGGTCGATACCGATCTGCGGTATTTTTTTCCGCGTGTGCTCATGCTGATCGCATGGTGGAAAGTCGATCGTGAGGCGGGTGTCACGCGAGCGAGTTTCCTTGGTATCGGTGCTCGGGTGGCGCGTTATCGCGATGATGCGGGGTGCTCGCTCGATCCAATGGATCAACCCATGCACGATTCGTCCAAAAAAGCGGCCGTCAATTCGCCGGCGCCGCTGAAAGGCGTATCAAACCAAATGGTCGCAGCACCATCGCCTTGGGTCGCGGCACCCGCCACCAAAGAGCGACTCAATGCACTGATTGATCAGGGGTTCGCCGAAGCCAACGATGAGGCCGCGTCGCAACGTCATACGCGCGCGATTGTCGTCGTGCATAACGGCCGCCTGCTCGCGGAACGCTATGCAGAAGGGTTTGATGCGTCGTCGCGCTTTCCGGGTTGGTCGATTGCCAAGAGCTTCACCCACGCGCTGGTCGGGGTGCTGGTTGGCGATGGACGGATCAAGCTCGACGGAGCAGTTGATCTCTCAGAGTGGCAGGGTGACGAACGTCGCGCCATCAGTTGGGATCAACTGCTGCGCATGAAAAGCGGCCTCGCGTTCGATGAAACATACGCCAAACCGCTCTCCGACATCAACGCGATGCTTTGGCTCGTTCCTGATGCGGGTCAGTTTGCGGCGGCGAAGCCCGCCACTTCGGCGCCCGGTGCAACCTGGCGCTATACCAGCGGTACGAGCAACATCATTACCAAGGCAATACGCGGTGTTCTCGGCGAAGGCGAGCATGCGGATTTTCCGCGGCGCGCATTGTTCGATCGCATCGGCATGACGAGCGCGCTCATGGAGCGTGACGGCCGCGGCAATCTGGTCGGCTCTTCATTTGTCTACGCGACCGCGCTTGACTACGCCAAATTCGGTTGGCTTTACGCAATGGACGGTATTTGGGACGGGACGCGCATTTTGCCGGCCGGCTGGGTGCGTCATGCGATGCAACCAACCGAAGGATCGAACCGGCGATACGGGGCGCATTTCTGGCTCAATTCATTGGCTGAAGAAGGGGAGCACTTCAATGGCGCGCCACCTGCGATGCTGCATGCGAGCGGATTTGGCGGACAGTGGATCACGATCTTGCCCGCGGAACGGCTCGTGATCGTACGCCTCGGCCAGACGATGAATCGCACGGGCTGGACGCAACTTTCATTTGTGGCCGCCGTTCGCGAGGCGATTGCGTTTCCGCGTGCGGCAGAACGCTGAGTGAGCGCTGCTAGTTGAAATCGTACAGTTTGGCCGGATGATCAACGAGAATGCGTTGTCGCATCGCACCATCTTGAAGCCAGTGCGCGAATACATCGAATAGTTCGCCGTCGTTGGGCATGGCGCTCTTGATGAACACATGCGGCCAGTCACTGCCCCAGAGCAACCGATCGGGCGCGGCTTCGACCAGCGTCTGTGCAAACGCATCGGTATCGCCATAAGGCATCGCTGCGAGCGTTAATCGATACGGCGCAGTGAGTTTCACCCACGCTTTGCCGTCGCGCAGCAGACGCAACATGGCCGCGAACCCGGCCGTGTGAATGCCTTTGGACGCCGGTACGTAGCCAAGATGGCCGAATACAACATCGACCGGGAAGCGCGCCAGTTGGCGATCGAGATCGGGAAATTCATCCACATGCATCAGGAATTCGACATGCCAGCCAAACGGCTGAATGCGCTCGGCCAGTGTTCGCAACGCGGCGAGCGGCAGGATGCCCTTGCCCTCTTTCAGATCGACGATATTGGCACGCACACCGCGCACGCCGGCCGCATGGAGCTTCTCAATTTCACTAACGCTGATATCGAAGGGCACCACGGCCACGCCGCGCAGGCGCTTTGGATCGGTCTTGAGCGCATCGAGCATCGCGCGATTGTCGGTGCCGTAGATGCTCGGCTGCACCAGGACGCCGCGCTCAAGGCCCAAGCCGTCAAGCATGTGTCGATAGTCGCCCGGCGATGCAAGCGGTGGCGTGTAGAGCCGGTTCGGGATGAGCGGATACTGATCCGGTGTGCCGCACACATGGGCATGGACATCGCATGCGCCAATCGGCGTTGCGTGCTTCGGCGGACGCGGATTGGGATCGTGCGCCGCGCAAGTCGGCATATCGGCAGACATCGCGCTAGCCAGCCTTGAGTTCTTGGATGGCCGCATCGATCAAGCGTCGTGAGATGCTGATCGGCATCGGTAGCCTTGGCAGCTCGTCGAGGCGAAACCATTGCGCGGCCTCGATCTCGGAGGGGTCGGGCGTGATTTCGCCGCTTTCATAATCGGCAATGAACGCGATCATCAATGAATGCGGGAATGGCCAAGGTTGGCTCGCAAAGTAGCGCAGATTCTTGACCCGAATGCCAACCTCCTCCAACACTTCGCGGTGCAGGCATTGCTCGAGGGTTTCGCCCGGCTCGGCAAACCCTGCCAAGGCCGAGTACATTCCCGGTGCAAAGCGTGGCGAGCGGGCCAGCAAAATCTCGCGTGTGGCGGGCTTGCGGATCAATGCCATCAACGCCGGTGCGAGTCGCGGGTACACCACGAGCTTGCAAGCCGGGCATTCGCGCGACCGTTCTTCGATGCGCGATTCGGTGGGCGTACCGCAGCGCCCGCAAAACAAATGGGTGCGGTCCCAGTCGACCACCTGCAATGCGCGGCCGGCCAGCGCAAAGTGCGATTCATCGAGGGCGCCATACAGCGCGCGCAGGCCGCGAAATTCCCAGCCGGTGGGCGGATCGCTGTCTTTCGACAATTCGCACGAGTAGCAATGGTGTTCGCCTAGCGTGCCAAGATAGTGGGTGCGCAACGGCTCGAGCGCGATGTTCGAGGGATGCGGAGCGAGCAACACCGAGGGCGCATCGCGATTGACCGCCACCAGCAACTCGGTTTCCCGGAACACGAACCAGAGCGTGTTTTCGGCGGGATCTTTTGGCGAACGCACACCGCCGGTGAAGGCATCCGGGGCGGAGAAAGGCATCTCTATCATTCGACGGTCGTCGTGAAAGGTGAATGAATGCAGTGAAAAGTGAAACGTGAAACGTGAAGGGCGCTCAAAGCGGTGAAGATGGAAAGGTGAAGGGTGAAGGGGTGTTCACTTCTCACTTTTCACTTTTCACTTCTCGCCTCTCGTCTCTCACTCACCTTTCACCTTTCCTAAATCGCTTGATCAAACTCGAGGTATCCCAGCGTCCGCCGCCCATCGCCGAGACCTCGTCGTAGAAGCCTTTCACCATCTTGATTTCCGGCAATTCGGCGCCGTTGCGATTGGCCTCCTCAATGGCGATGCGCAAGTCCTTGCGCATCCAGTCGACCGCGAAACCAAAATCAAATTTGTCATCGACCATCGTCTTGCCGCGGTTTTCCATTTGCCAGGAACCGGCCGCGCCTTTCGCAAGCACTTCGAGCGTCGCTTTCATGTCGAGGCCGGCCCGCATTCCAAAGTTGATGCCTTCACTCAAACCTTGCACGAGCCCGGCAATACAAATCTGATTGACCATCTTGGCAAGCTGACCGGAACCGGCCGGCCCGAGCAGTTGAATCATGCGTGCGTAAGTGGAGATCACCGGCTTGGCGCGCTCATAGGCATCAGCCTTGCCGCCGCACATCACAGTGAGCACGCCGTTTTCAGCGCCGGCTTGACCGCCCGATACCGGTGCATCGACAAAGCCAAGGCCACGCGCTGCGGCGGCTTTCTCCAATTCGCGCGCGATATCGGCCGAGGCGGTGGTGTGATCGACGTAGACCGCGCCGTTCATCATCGTCTGGAACGCGCCGTCTTTACCGAGCGTCACCTCGCGAACATCGGGATCATCCCCCACACAGGCGCAAACGATCTCCGCGCCGACAACGGCATCCTTGGGCGTCTTGGCAAGCCGGCCGCCGTGTTTGGCGACCCAACTCGCTGTCTTGGCTTCGGTGCGATTGAAGACAGTCAGCTGATGCCCGGCCTTTGCCAGATGTCCGGCCATCGGAAATCCCATCACACCTAAACCAAGGAACGCGACTTTCGCCATTTAGAACCTCTTTGCGGTAACCGGGGCCACGCCGGTTGCATCGGAATGGCCATGAGTTGAGTTAATCAGCGATAATTATAGGCTGACCACTCCCGCTCGCGTCCCGCCATCCCTGTGCATGCAGCAAAGACACTTAGCACAACGGTTCAGAACGCGTTGCATCACCGCATCTTCGATTAGAACGAGGGCGTTTGCGTGACTGCCACATCATCTTCGACTTCGCTTAACCGCGATATGGCCAATGCCATCCGCGCCCTTGCCATGGATACGGTGCAGGCCGCCAATTCAGGCCATCCCGGCATGCCGATGGGCATGGCTGATATCGCGGTCGCGCTCTGGGGCCGGCACCTCAGGCATAACCCCGCTAATCCAACCTGGCCCGATCGCGATCGTTTCGTGTTGTCCAATGGCCACGGTTCGATGTTGCTGTACGCATTGCTGCATTTGACCGGCTATGCCTTACCGATCGATGAACTCAAACGTTTCCGGCAGTTGCACTCGAAGACGCCCGGACATCCCGAGTATGGCTGCGCGCCCGGTATTGAAACCACCACCGGACCACTTGGTCAGGGACTCGCGAATGCCGTCGGATTTGCGATCGCAGAGAAAGTGCTGGCCGACTCATTCAATCGCCCTGGTCACGAGATCGTTAATCATTTCACTTATGCCTTCGCGGGCGACGGCTGCCTCATGGAAGGCGTGTCGCATGAGGCGTGTTCGCTCGCCGGCACACTTGGCCTTGGCAAGCTCATCGTGCTCTATGACGACAATAAGATCTCCATCGATTCGGAAAAGGGTCGCATCGAGCAATGGTTCACCGATGCCACGCCGCAGCGGTTCGAGGCCTATAACTGGCATGTGATCCCGAATATCGATGGCCACGATGCGGAGGCGGTTGATGCGGCGATCCGCGCTGCGCAGGCAGTCAGGGATCGTCCGAGCCTGATCTGCTGCAAGACCACCATCGGTAAAGGTGCGCCGACCAAAGCCAATACCGGTGCGGCGCATGGTGCGCCGCTTGGTGACAAAGAGATCGCCGCCACACGCGAAGCAATCGGTTGGCCGCATGCGCCGTTCGTGGTGCCGCAAGCGGTCTACGACGCATGGAGCGCAACAGCGCACGGCGCGTCCATTGAGCGCGACTGGAATGAACGCTTCGCGAGCTACGCGAAGACTCATCCGGAGCTGGCGAGTGAATTCACGCGACGCATGAAGGGCGAGCTGCCTGCGGCCTTCGAACAAAATGCAAGTGCTGCGCTCGCTGCCGTGCAAGCTAAGGCCGAGACGATCGCGACGCGCAAAGCCTCCCAAAATGCGATCGAGGCGCTCGCACCGAAACTGCCCGAACTCATGGGCGGGTCGGCCGATCTCGCTGGCTCCAATCTCACGCTGTGGAGCGGGTCGAAGGGCGTCTCGCGGACCGCGGGCGGGAACTACCTGTTCTATGGCGTGCGCGAATTCGGCATGTGCGCGGTGATGAATGGGCTCGCCTTGCATGGCGGCTTCATTCCGTATGGCGGGACGTTCCTTGTGTTCTCCGACTATGCGAGAAACGCACTACGGGTCGCTGCGCTCATGAAAACGCGCGTTGTCTATGTGTTCACGCATGATTCAATCGGGCTCGGTGAAGATGGCCCGACGCACCAACCGGTCGAGCATGCAGCGAGCTTGCGCGTGCTGCCCAATATGGATGTATGGCGGCCGTGTGATGCGATGGAAACGATGGTTGCTTGGACGTATGCAGTGCGACGCGCCGACGGCCCTTCGAGTCTCTTGCTCTCGCGGCAGAACTTGACCTTTCATGCGCGCACCGATGCGGTGGTGGAGAAAATCGGCAAAGGTGGCTATACCCTCGCGGATTCAAGTGGAGCGCCGCGCCTCGTACTGATCGCCACCGGGTCGGAAGTCGATCTGGCGGTCCTGGCCAAGGCGAAACTCGATGCGGCTGGCATTGCCACGCGCGTTGTCTCGATGCCCTGCACGAATGTATTTGACCGACAAGATGCGGCTTACCGTGCGCAAGTGCTGCCGGCCGGTGTTCCACGCATTGCGATCGAGGCCGGCGTGAGCGATGGTTGGTACAAGTATGTTGGACTGGAAGGCGCGGTGATCGGCATCGATCGCTTCGGCGAATCCGCACCGGCCAAGGATCTGTTCAATTATTTCGGTTTCACCGCGGAGAACGTCGTCGCGACGGCCCGCAAACTTCTCGGAGCGTAATCATGACCATCAAAGTTGCGATCAACGGGTTCGGCCGCATCGGCCGGAACATCTTGCGTGCCCACTACGAAGGCAAGAAAAAGCACGACATCCAGATTGTTGCGATCAATGATCTGGGTAATGCCGAGACCAATGCCCATCTGCTCAAATATGACACGGCGCATGGCAAGTTCCCAGGCACCGTCGCGGTCGAGGGCAACAACATGGTGGTCAATGGCGACAAGATTCGCGTGCTCGCGATGCGCAATCCGGCCGAGCTGCCCTGGAAGGATCTCGGCGTTGATGTCGTGCTGGAATGCACCGGGCTCTTCACGACCAAGGAAAAGGCGGGTGCCCATATCAAGGGCGGCGCGAAGAAGGTGATCATTTCCGCGCCGGGTGGGAAAGATGTCGATGCGACAATTGTCTTCGGCGTCAATAACAAAGTCTTGAAGGCCACCGACACGGTCATCTCGAACGCTTCATGCACGACTAATTGCCTCGCACCGATGGTAAAGGCATTAAACGATCGTATCGGCGTGGTCTCAGGCCTCATGACCACGATTCACGCATACACCAACGATCAGGTGCTCACCGATGTCTATCATGAGGATCTGCGTCGGGCGCGTTCGGCCACGCAATCGATGATCCCGACCAAGACCGGTGCGGCCTCCGCGGTGGGCCTGGTGATGCCGGAATTGAACGGCAAGCTCGATGGCTACGCGATTCGCGTGCCGACCATCAATGTCTCGGTCGTTGATCTCGTGTTCGTCGCCAAGCGCGCGACGACGGTGGACGAGGTCAATAGCGCGGTGAAACAGGCCGCGGACGGCGATCTCAAAGGCATTCTCGAATACAACACGGCTCCCCTGGTGTCGGTGGACTTCAACCACAATCCCGCCTCGTCGATCTTCGATTCGACCCTCACCAAGGTGTCCGAAGGCACCCTAGTAAAAGTATCCGCTTGGTATGACAACGAATGGGGCTTTTCGAATCGAATGCTGGACACGACCGTGGCGTTGATGAACGCCAAGTAGTGTCCAGCACTCGATGAGCGCCCCATTCGTTGCGGCGCAGGCTAACGTAATCGATGATCGATTACGTTAAGGCCGTCAGGCCGGCCGGAGCCACAACGAGTGGGTATTTTGCAACCCGATGCTTGATGCAACGACGGCATTGACAACCATCAAATAGCCACCCGCTTCAAAGCGTAGCGTCTTGGTCCATTCATCGGCTACTCGCAGACTTCCAATGACCATCCTCAATCTCACCGACCTCCCCCTCGCCGGCAAGCGAGTTTTCATCCGCGCGGATCTAAACGTCCCGCAAGACGACGCCGGCGCCATTACCGACGATTCGCGTATTCGTGCCTCCGTCCCGGCGATTCAGCATGCATTGAAAGCCGGCGCGGCCGTGATGGTGACCTCGCATCTTGGCAGACCCACTGAGGGCACACTGAATCCGGAAGATTCGCTCGCACCGATTGCCAAGCGGCTTAGTGAACTGTTGGCACGGCCTGTTCCACTGAAACAAGGCTGGGTCGATGGCGTTGAGGTGCGGCCAGGTGAGGTCGTGCTGCTCGAAAACTGCCGCGTCAACAAAGGCGAAAAGAAAAACGACGAAGCGCTCGCGCGAAAGATGGCGGCTTTGTGCGACATCTACGTCAATGATGCATTTGGTACCGCGCATCGTGCCGAGGCGACCACGCATGGCATCGCGAAATTCGCCAAGATCGCTTGCGCCGGGCCACTCATGAGCGGGGAAATTGCCGCGCTGTCGCGCGCCCTGCGTAATCCGGCGCGGCCGTTGGTGGTGATCGTTGGCGGATCGAAGGTCTCCACCAAACTCACCATCCTCGCGTCCATGGCGGAGAAGGTCGATCAGTTGATCGTCGGTGGCGGCATCGCCAATACATTCATCCTCGCGAGCGGCGGCAAGATCGGCAAATCGCTTGCCGAGCCCGATCTCGTTGGCGAGGCGAAAAAAATTATCGGCATGATCGAAGCAAAGGGCGGTGCGGTGCCGATCCCGATCGATGTCGTGACCGCAAAGGAATTTTCGGCGAGCGCAGCGGCGCAGGCGAAGTCGACGGAGTTCGTGGCCGACGACGATTTGATTCTCGATATCGGCAAACAATCCGCTTTGGCGATCGCGCATCTTTTGAAGAACGCGGGCACCATCGTCTGGAATGGCCCGGTTGGCGTATTCGAGTTTGAGCAATTCGCGGAGGGCACACGCACCATCGCCAATGCGATTGCACAGTCAAAGGCTTTTTCGCTGGCGGGCGGTGGAGACACGATCGCGGCGATTGCGAAGTTCGGTATCACCGACAAAATCTCCTACATCTCCACTGGGGGCGGTGCGTTTCTCGAATTTCTCGAAGGTAAGATGCTGCCCGCGATTGAAATCCTGGAGCAGCGCGCGAAGGGTTGATGCATCGGCGGCGCGGTAGCGGTCCTGCCGGCCTTTTCGCCAACGCTTGCATGCTAGACTACCTCGCATGTCTCCCCCTACCGTGCCAGTAATCCGCAGTACCAAGATCGTCGCGACACTTGGCCCCGCGTCGAGCGATCCTGCAGTGCTCGAACGCATGATCGTTGCGGGCGTCGATGTCGTCCGGCTTAATTTTTCGCATGGCACCGCCGATGATCATGCGCGGCGTGCCCAGATGGTGCGCGATATTTGCCGCAAGGTCGGGCGCACCGTCGGTATCATGGCCGATCTGCAAGGCCCGAAAATTCGCGTCGGCAAATTCAAGGACGGCAAGGTACAGCTTGAGCGCGGCGCCGAGTTTGTGCTCGATAGCGACTGCGAACTGGGCGATGCCACCAAGGTCGGCATCGACTACAAGGAGCTGCCGCGCGACGTTCGGCCGGCTGACGTGTTGCTGCTCGACGACGGGCGCATCGTCTTCGATGTAATTCGTGTCGTCGGCAATTCGGTGCACTGCTCGGTCCGTCACGGCGGCATTCTGTCGAACAACAAGGGCATCAATCGGCTGGGCGGCGGCCTTACCGCTCCCGCGCTGACGCCCAAAGACATGGAAGATATTCGCACCGCCACCAAGATCAACGCCGATTTCCTCGCGGTGTCGTTTCCAAAGAGTGGCCGTGACATGTATCTCGCGGGCGAATTGATGCGGGCGGCCGGTGGCAAGGCGCTCTTGATCGCCAAGATCGAACGCGCCGAAGCGGTTGTTCCGGCCGCGCTGGAAGATATTTTGTCGGCGTGCGATGGCATCATGGTCGCGCGCGGGGATCTCGCGGTGGAAGTGGGCGATGCCTCGGTTCCATCGCTGCAAAAGCGCATGATTCGGCTGGCGCGTGAGCGCAACAAACTCACCATCACCGCGACGCAAATGATGGAATCGATGATCGCGAGTCCAATCCCGACGCGTGCTGAAGTCTCCGATGTAGCGAACGCCGTGTTGGATGGCACCGATGCGGTGATGCTGTCGGCGGAAACCGCAAGCGGCGCCTACCCGGTTGAGACGATCGAATCGATGAGCCGCATCTGCTCGGTCGCCGAGCAATCGGCGCCGGTGTCGCTTGATCGCGAATTTCTCGATCGCGTGTTCACACGCGTCGATCAGTCAATTGCCATGGCGGCGCTGTTCACTGCCTACCATCTGAAGGTGAAGGCGATTGCATCCTTGACCGAGTCGGGCTCCACCGCATTGTGGATTTCGCGGCTCAATTGCGGCGTGCCGGTCTATGCGCTGACCTCGCAAACCTCGACACGTTATCGTTGCTCGCTGTTCCGCGACACCTATCCCTTGCCGATGCGCCATGTCGGGCATGACCGTGAAGAGCTGCTCGCCGAAGCAGAGCAGGTGCTGGTCGACAATGGCGTCGCCAAGGACGGCGATATCATCGTCGTTACCTTCGGCGAGCCGATTGGCAAATCAGGCGGCACCAATACGATGAAAATCGTCAAGATCGGTGAGCACCGCAAACCCTGACGCAGGCGCGACGAGCGTTCGATGAGCATGCTCCCTACTCGATTCGACGACGCTACGCAACTGGAAGACGTGATGACGGCGCCGACGCCCGCGCTCGTCGCCGATCTCGCCGCCACTCCAGGTGATCTCATTATTCTTGGCGTCGGCGGCAAAATGGGGCCAACCTTGGCGCGCCTTGCCAAGCGTGCGGCACCGGCCAAGCGGGTGATCGGCGTGGCGCGCTTCAGCGAACCAGGTGTGCGCGCCCGGCTTGAATCGGTTGGCATCGAATGCATTGAAACGGATCTGCTTGACCGTGCCGCGGTCGAGCGATTACCCAAGATCGCGAATGTCATCTTCATGGCCGGGCGCAAGTTCGGCTCGACCGGCAACGTGCCGCTCACCTGGGCAATGAACGCTTTGGTGCCCGCCTATGTAGCCGAGGCGTTTGCCGCTTCGAGGATCATCGTCTTCTCGACCGCATGCGTGTATGCCTTTGCGCCGATCAAGGGTCCGGGGGCCAATGAGGAGGCGCCACTTACACCGCCCGGCGAGTACGCCAATTCATGCGTTGCGCGCGAACGCGTCTTCGAACATTTCTCGCGGGTGCATGACACAGAGGGCCGGCTCATCCGTCTTTCGTATGCGATCGACATGCGCTATGGCGTGCTGCACGATATTGCGCGCAAGCTGGTAGGTAGTGCACCGATCGATCTTTCCATGGCCGCGGTCAATGTGATCTGGCAAGGCGATGCGAATACGCAGATTCTGCGCGCGCTCAGGACCTGCACGGCGCCGATGTCGGGGCTGAATGTGTCCGGTGGTATCCAGCCGATCCGCGCGCTCGCGAATGGACTTGGCAAACGGCTCGGTCGTTCACCGCGCTTTACCGGCCGCGAAGCGGATGACGCGTGGGTGATCGACTGTGGCGAGGCGATGCGCCTCTTCGGCCCGCCCACCGTTTCGATCGAAACATTGCTCGATTGGACGGCCGAATGGGTTGCGCGGGGCGGCGCAAGCCTTGGCAAGGAGACCCACTTCGAGACGCGCGATGGCAACTACTGATGCGCGATTGACCGAGCATCCGCTGCTTCGGCAACACATCGAAGGCGGTATGGCGCTCTCGAAAGCCGCCAATTGGAATCAGAACGAAGCAGATTGGCAGCTATTTGTCGATCTCGGCATCGGCATGGGCTGCTCGGATCAAAACGGGCGGCTGTGCGCGACCACCATGATCATTCCGCTTGGGGCCCGCTTTGCCTGGATCAGCGTGGTCCTGGTTGCAGACGATATGCGCCGGCGCGGCTTGGCCTCACAACTGACGAAGTCGGCGGTCGGTGAATTGAACAGGATGGGCGTAGTGCCCTATCTCGATGCCACGCCGGCCGGTCGCGAGGTCTATTTGCGACTTGGTTTTCAGGATTGCTGGTGGCTCGAGCGCTTGATTGCTCCGACATCGCGCGTGGCGAGCGCCGCGCTCTCGACCATCATTGTCAGACCGATCGATGATGCCATTTGGCCTCGTGTGCTCGAGTACGACGCTGCGATCTTCGGTGCGGATCGACGCGCCATTCTCGCGCCGTTTCGCAACCGGATGCCGAAAGCAGCGCTATACGCCATGGAGTCGGGGCAGATCGCGGGCTTCGTGCTAGCGCGTGATGGCCGTCTTAACACCCAAATCGGCCCCATTTGCGCAGATCGCCCAGAGATCGCGATTGCGCTATTGACGCAGGTTCTGGCGCAGATCGCCTTTCCGGTCTGTGTTGATCTACCGGTGCGGCACTAGGTGATTCGCGACTGGCTTTGCGCCAACGGGTTTACCGTCGGACGTCCGTTTGCTCGCATGGCGCTCGGACGCGCCGACACGTTTGACGATTCAGCGCGTTTGATTGCATCGGCGGGGCCAGAATTCGGCTGAGATCAATCCGCATGTGCACGAAATCGCTAGCGCCGCCCGCGCGCGACGAGCAGCACCACAAGTGCGATGAAGAGCGTTAGCAGATAGATATCGAGCCAAGACACGCTGTTCTCCCCAACCGGCGGATGAAGCCTCGAGCCATCCTGTCCCGATGTTAGTCAGTGCGGCAAAGTACCGCTTTCCCGATCATCAATCCTGATCGCTGGCAGATGCTGGCAGCTACGATCGCACCACCCTTGCTGATCGAGCCCGCATTGTAGTCATGCCGGACCCGAGGATGCAAAGCGGCATCCGATTGGGTGATTCAAACACCTCAGTCCCTCTCCTCCCTCTGGAGCATCCCATGATTATTCTCGACACTCGACGAGTCATCTTCCTCATCATGCTAGGTATGATCGCGGTGTTGGTTTCGCTGTAGACACACGCCCGGACACACTCGGGCGCTCATCGATCGCACAAAGGACCGAGTGGCCGGTCCTTCGGTCGCACGCCACACGTCGAAATATCAGCAGGCGCACTGAAAATGGCGCCGATTTGACCCGATGAAGGCGTTCGGGAGGCTTGGGTCATGTCCTGAGCGGGCCCGGCAAAGCACGCGACTTCGTCAACATCGACGAAAGAGCTTCCGCAGGCAGGCCTCCTTCTGGCAGCATGTGGCTGATGAGTGCGCGCGGCCGCGGGATGACGAGCTTCGCGCAACCCCCGCATGCCCTTGTGAGTGCCTGATGATTCGTGCTTTTCCCGCTGCGCCGCAGTTTTCTATCCGAGCAGTTGAACTTTTCGAGCGCGACGTCAATTTCCGTCTGCCCTTTCGCTTTGGCGTGGTCACGCTTACCGCGGCGCCGCAGGCGTTCGTCCGCGTAAAGATTCGCCTGCCCGATGGACGCGAGGGTGTGGGCATGTCAGCCGAACTGCTGGCCCCAAAATGGTTTGATAAGAATCTTGCGCTGTCCAACGAAGACAATTTTCAGCAATTGCGCGATTCGATCTCGATCGCCGCCCGCGCCTATACCAGCGACACGCAGCTTCGCTCGGCCTTCGATCATTTTGCAGTCCGCTACACGCCCCATCTCGATTCCTGCGGCAAGGAAGGTCTGAACGCGTTGGTTGCCAGTTTTGGGCCGGCCCTCATCGATCGCGCGTTGCTCGATGCGCTGTTGCGCTTGCTCGATATGCATTTTTTCGACGGCATGCGACAGAACGTTCCGGGCATCTCCTTAAACGCGCTGACGCCTGATCTCGCAGGCTTCGATATCGATGCATTTCTCAAGCGGCTGTCGATGCCTTCGACGCTCGATGTCCGGCACACGGTTGGGCTGGTCGATCCCATCCGCGCATCCGATGTCAAGAACAGCCATCGCGACGGTCTGCCCGAAACGCTCGAACAAGTAGTGCAGACCTATGGGCATGCCTATTTCAAGCTCAAGGTGGGCGGCAAGCTGGATGAAGACCTCGCGCGGCTGACGAGCATCGCGGCGGTGCTCGATGCCATCCCATCGCCGTACTACGTGACCCTTGATGGCAATGAGCAATTCGACGATGTGCAAAGCGTGACCCAGTTATGGCGTCGCATGCTTGAGGCGCCCAAGTTGAAACGCCTGGCGGCGAGCGTGCTCTATATTGAACAACCGATCGGTCGGGCCAAGGCGCTGTCGCATTCGGTGGCATCCCTTGCACGGCGCAAACCGCTCCTCATCGATGAATCAGACTGCGACCTGGATGCCTTTCCCGAAGCGAAGAATCTGGGTTACACCGGCGTGTCGACCAAGGCATGCAAGGGGCTGTACAAGTCGGTGATCAATGCCGCCCGTTGCGCCAACTGGAATAACGCCGGGAAAACGCGCTACTTTATGTCGGCCGAGGATCTCACCTGCCAATCGGGCGTCGCGGTTCAGCAGGACCTGGCCATCGTTGCCCTGCTCGGTCTTGGTCATGTGGAGCGCAATGGTCACCACTATGTGAACGGTATGGCGGGCATCAATGAAGCGGAGCAGCGGTCTTTTCAGATCGCACATCCCGATCTGTATGAGCAAAGCTTCGGCGCCGTTCGGCTGCGCATCGGTGGTGGCATGATTGCGATCGGCTCCCTGCGATGCCCGGGAATGGGTGTAAATGTCGAACCGAACTGGGCGGCAATGCGACGAGTATTCGCGGAAGGATTCGCGTGACGGGTTCGTTTGATTTTTTCCTAATAAGTAGGGAGTTCCCCCGGCTCTGCCGGGGAGGCAGCAGAAGTTTGACGAATCCGGGAGTCCACCCGGCGAAACTATCGATCGTGAGCCGCCAAGCACACGAAAGGAGAATCGCGGATGGACGAGTACGAGAGCCTAAATCAC
>CAMDRJ010000027.1 GCA_945906755.1 Klebsiella pneumoniae
CGCTATCGGGCTGCGGCGCATCCGCCGATTGCCTGGGCGCGGTCGACAGCGCGGCGTAGTCATGCCCACCGTGATAGGCGCCTTCGAACTTGAGGATCTTGTTCTTGCCGGTGAAAGCACGGGCCAGACGAATTGCGTGAAACGTCGAATCGGAACCGGAGTTGGTGAAGCGCATGCGCTCAGCGCAGGGCACCACGGCGCAAAAGCGTTCAGCCAGTGCGATCGCGACATCGTTCAAATAGGCGAACGTCATGAAGCCGCGTGCTGCCTGTCTGGTCACCGCGTCAACCAGCACGGGATGCGCATGACCGAGAAACAAGGTACCGGAGCCAAGACAGTAGTCGATGTATTCATTGCCGCTGGTATCCCAGAAGCGGCCACCCGCGCCATGGCTGAAGACGAACTTGGTGTCTTCCGGCAGCAGATGATTGGCGAGCGCACCGCCCGGAAACACATGTGAAGCGGCGACGAATTGCGCGGATTCAGCGGCCGAGAGCCGACCGCGCCGGCCAAGCGCTGTACCTACTGGACTGCGATCGTTCATGGTGAGGGCTCCTTCACGGCCTTCGAATAACAACGTATGCGCCACCTTGCCCCCCTTGTCAAAGGGGCCGGGTCAAGTCCGTCCTACCCCTCGCTATCCAGATGCGCCATTTGCGCCGGATCGTAGCGCGTACCGGCCACCTGTTCGGTCGGCACGGCGGCTGCAATGCGTGCGAGATCGGCAGCCGTCAGCGAACATTGCAGCGCGCCAAGCGTCTCGTGCAATTGCTCCCGCCGTCTGGCGCCGAGCACCGGAATAATGTCGGCACCGCGCGAGCGCACCCAGGCAATCGCAAGCTGAGCGGGCGTCGCATTCTTTTCGGCGGCGATTTTGCCAAGCGCGGCGACAATCCGCAGATTCTGTTCAACGTTGCCCGCTTTGAAGCGTGGCATGCGCACGGTGCGCACATCGCCTTTCGCATCCGAACGCGGCACCCGACCACTTAACAGGCCGCGCGACAGCACGCCATAGGCGGTGACGCCAATGCCAAGCTCCCGTACCGCCGGCAGAATCGCGCGCTCGATGCCGCGACTCATCAAGGAATATTCAATCTGCAGGTCGGCGATCGGATGGACCGCATGCGCGCGCCGAATCGTTTCGACCCCGACTTCCGACAAGCCGATATGCCGCACATAGCCCGCTTTGACCATATCGGCGATCGCACCGATCGTGTCTTCAATCGGCACAGAAGGATCAAGACGTGCAGGACGATAGAGATCGATGTAATCGGTGCGCAGGCGCCGCAACGAATACGCCAGAAAATTTTTCACCGCCTGCGGCCTTGCGTCATAGCCGACCGCCGCACCGGTGTAATCGCGCATCGCGCCAAACTTCACCGAGATGAACACGCGCTCGCGCGGCACGGCTTCAAGCGCCTTGGCAATGAGCATCTCGTTATGACCCATGCCGTAGAAATCACCGGTATCGAGAAGCGTGATCCCCGCATCGAGCGCCGCTCGCAACGTCGCAGCGCTCTCGCTGTCATCAGCCGGGCCATACACCCCGGACGACATGCCCATACAACCAAGGCCAAGTACTGAAACCAGCGGGCCATTGCGCCCAAGCGATGTGGTCTTCATCATTTCTTGTCGTCCGGGGTGGTCGTTTTGAGAATGGCACCAAAACGCTCATGCTCGACTTTGATGAACGCATCGAAGTCACGCAGCAGCACCAATCGCGGACTCTGCCCGATCGCGATGAGTTTTTTCTTGATCTCGTCTTCTTCGGCAATTTGCTGGATTGCACGCGCCAGCCGATCGAGCACCGCAGGCGGGGTCTTGGCGGGCGCGAGAATGCCGTTCCAACTGGAGATCTCATAGTCAACGCCGGCCGCTTCGCGCGCGGTGGGCAGCACCAGCGGATCGCGCAGGCTTTCTTTTGACGACACCGCAAGCGCAACGAGCTTGCCTTCCCGAATCGGCTGCAACATAAAACCCGGCGGATAAAACCCGGAGTGAATGCGCCCACCCAGAAAATCAACCAGGATATTGGCCATGTTCTGATACGGCACATGCACGATATCGATACCCGCCTTGCTCGCAAACAATGATCCGGCAATATGCGTGGTCGAGCCGAATCCGGCCGAGGCGTAGTTGATGGTGCCGGGTGCCTGCTTCGCCCGCGCAATGAATTCCTGCAGCGTCTTGATGCCAAGCTGCGCGCCGACCACCACGACGAAGGGCGCCTCGGCGAGCAGCGCCACGCCAACGAAGTCGCGGAAATTATCGAACGATAGTTTCGGATAGAGAAACGTGTTCATCACATGCGCGGCATTGACGACCAGGAGCGTATAGCCATCCGGCGCCGCGGTCGCCACCGCTTGCGCGGCGATGGTGCCCGCAGCGCCAGGACGGTTGACCACCACCATCGATTGCCCGGTCCGCCGCTGAAACCCATCGGCGATCAGGCGCCCGATGACATCGGTCGACACGCCCGCGGCAGGCGCTACGAGTTGCACCGGGCGCGTCGGATAGGCGTCTTGGGCGAACGCACCAGAACCTGCCAGCGCCATCATGCAGCCAACTAAAAATCCGGCCAAGTTCCGCTTCATCGCTCCCTCTCCTGAACGGGTTATCGGACCGACCGCGCCACCTTAGCGCCGCCGTTCGATCGCCGCGACAATTTGTTCAGAGCGGCCGCGATCACGCTCATCGACAACACCGGGATGTGCGCACCATTCAATCAGGATGCGATCGGCCGCCGCATTGGAATCCGCCCCTTTGAAGCGATCGCGCAATTGCCTGACTTGAATCGCACGCCGTTCCGCTTGCAATTCGCGCGGGCTTTCCAGGCCCAGCATCAGTTCGAGTTCGAGCAGCGCATCGCGGCGTGTGGCGACACCGTCATCGATTTTCTTGCGCAGCTTGGCGCGCGCGCCGGCATCGGTCATCGCCTGCACGGCGGCGTCGCGACGTTGCACCAGTTTTTGCTCCCAGGCGGGCGCAATAGCGGGTAGCGCCGCCCAACGCGCTTTCACTGCGTCCGGATCATCGGTCTGTTCAGCAACAGCTTGGACTTCCAGCTCTTCGCACCGATGTTCCTTATCGAGCAACGCACGCCACACCGCAACTTCTTTGGCACGGCCGCGCTCGCGCACCGCCTCATCGATTTTTGCGCGTGCCGCCCGATAGCGCGCCTCGACCGGCGAGGGCACCGGTCCGTTTTCCTTGATCGCTTTGGTCCACTGCTCATGGATCTCGCGTTGCGTGCGACGGATCTGCGCCTCTTCCATGTCGATGGCCACGGCGAGTTGATCCAGCTGATCACAGAAGGTATCGAATGCATGGCGCTTGGCCTTGATTCGCTCTTCCGCCTCATCCCGCGATTTCTTGCGTGCATCGAACACTGCATTGCAGGCAGTGCGAAATGTTTCCCACATCACGCGTTCATCACGCGGCGCGATGGTCATCGACTTCGCATGCGCCTGCCAACGCGTCTGGAGATCCTTCACCTTGGATGGCGCGTCACGGTCCATGCCCTTGGCAACCAGCGCTTGCGCCTCGGTGATCAGCGCTTGGCGCTCAGTCTTTGCCTGCGCGCGCGCGGCTCCCAAGGCCTCACGCAATGGGGCCAGCACGGCCTTCAAGCGTGCATCGAGTTTTTTCCAGGCATTTTCCTGCACGCTACCCAGCGTCTTGCCACGCCAGGTGGTATCGGTATCGTGCAACCAGCGTTCCACCGCGCGCCAGTCGCGCGGTTCAGTGAGCAAGGTCGGCGCATGCACTTCCGCGGCGAAGATGAATTCCTCGCGCTGCTTCAAGCCCTGCTTATAGCGCGCCGCTTCCTCCGCAAAATGACGCGCGGCCGGTGCGTAGGCTTTCTCACAGGTGCGATCGAAGCGCTCCCACAGCGCTTTGGGGACGCCCGGTTGCGCCTCATCGAGTTTTTTCCACTCGGCGCGCAACTGCTGGACCTCACGCGCGAGCGCGGTCGGCGTGAGCGTCTGCGTCAACAAGGCTTCCGCACGCTCGCAGAGTTGCATGCGGGCAGTTTGTTGGCCGAACTTTTGCCAACGTTCGAGTTCACCCAATTGTTGCGCGACCTTGCCCATGCGCTGGACAGTCGGTTTCGGCAATTGACCCGCCAAGGCACGCAGCGGACGCAACTTATCGGCGGCGGCGCGCGCTTGCTGCAATTGCCCGGCTGCCAGCGCCACTTCCGCGACATGCAACTGTGCATGCAGTTGCTGGCGCGCTGAGCCTTGCTCCTGTTCAGTGGCGCGCATGAACGCCAAGCGGCGCTGTTCGATGACAAGGAGCGCTGCTTCGAACCGGCGCGTGAGCTCCGGGGAGCGCACGGCTAAGTCAAGCGCCTGCCAGCGTTCGGGCAACTGGGCGTTGTCGATCGGCGTGTCGGCAGCAATCGCTTCCGCTTCGATGACCAGGGCCTCAGCGGCGGCAAGCGCAGGAGCGGCCTGCTCCCACTGTGTCAATCGCTCCTCTGCTTCGACCAGGCGTTCGAGGGCTTTCGCGTTGTGACTCGCAGTCGCTTGCGCGCGAAGCGCCAACAGTTCCTCGCGAATCGCCGGCAACGCAGTGACCTCTGGCACCACCTGCAACGATGCGAGCCATTCATTCAAGCGTTGCGCAAACCGCGCGCGTTCACGATATGCCTCGGCTTCATGTTGCAAGCGTTGATGCAGCACGAGTCCGATCGCATCCCAGCGCGCCAAACGATCCGCATCACCTTGCAGGTCATTGGCTTTCCAGCGGCGATCAAGATCGACCAGGTCACTCGCGACGAGATTGGGCTCGTGGGCAAGGGCCTCGGCTTGTGCGAGCAGGGCATCGGCGGTGACCACTTGTTCGGCGCCATGTTCGATGGCATCGAGCCGTTGCCGCGCGAGGCGCGCAACACCACGGTCTTTATCGCGCGCGCCCTCGGCGAGTCGACGCAAGTTGTCAGGCGCATGGACGCGCTCGGCGGTGGCCAGCCGTACCCGAGCATGCGCAGCCGCCAGCGAAAGATCGACCAGGGCGTTCTCACTGCGGATGCCCTCGATCGCGAGATTGCAGCGCGCTTCGTCTTCGGTGTGCAGTGCGACCGCAACGCGGATCGCATCGGTGCATTCATTCGAACCAAGGAACGCGTCGGCTGCGGCAACATCTGGTGTGGTCGCGACCAACTTTCCAAGAGAGGTCGCGATTGCCGCGATCACATTTGGCGCGGTTTCGGAGGCAAGCGCTGCGCTAAGCGATCCCATATCGCCGCAGCGAAGCGCCGCCGCCGCTCTGACTTCGGGTGCCGGGTCCAATGCCAACAGGCTGGCCAGGACGGCCGAATCAGCGGGAAGCGCTTCAACGCCAAGAATTCTCTGCGCGGGATCGACATCGTCGTGCAGGTCGGAACGGAAGAAGATTTTATTGAGCACGGGGACACTAACGGTAAAAGCGGGAGTCCGATTCGCTGGACTCGGACTGGATTTGGCTGGATTTGCCTACGTTGGGCGCAATGGTACCGAGTCGCGGGAATACGTGTCTGCGCTCGTTCCGTCAGGGTACACGCAGCAGGCTCGCCCGCCAATGCCCTTTGCACCGGGTCGGAGTCTATCCGGTGATGGCATTCGTGAAGGCGCGGCCCTAAGCGCGCAGCCGGCGCTCGCTGTGGCGCGCGTAATAAAACCACTCATTGCCGGCCGGCGCATTCGGATTCGGAAACACGACGAAGCCATCGTCCGGGGCATGCAACGGAGCACCGTTAGCGCGCGTTGCGATCAACTCGCCCGCCGCCACCGCCTCATAGCTCTGCCACGTCCGCGCAAAGCGGTCATCCGCATGCAGGCGATCGGTCACCTCGGCCAAGCGCAATAGTTCGACATCCGCGCGCGGCGTGGGCGGCGCCTCATCCACAATCTGCAAGTGCGCGAGCGCCCGGCGAATCGCGTGATAGCCGACCTCGGGTGCCTGGGGATCGGCATGCTGCCCGCATTCCAGCGTGATTGCATAACCGCCCTGCGAGCGCATGTATTCGGTCGTACCAACGCCATAACTCGGATCGGTACTCAGAATTTGCGCGCGCTCGGTGGGCTTGGTTCGTTGCAGCCGCGCCTTGACCCCTGCCGCATAGGTATCGAGCCAACCCTCGACGATGCGACGCGGCCCAAGACGCAGCGCGAGCGCCTCTTCTTCTGCCGCACGTGCAAACGGTTCGAGCTCGCCCGCGTTGTCGAGCGGACCGATCATCGCAAACGGTTCACCCGGCGAATGAAACGAATGCAGATCGAGCAGCACATCATGGCCGGCCAACAGCGGGCACAACACATTGGCGATGCGGTCTTCAAAGTCGTGCGGTGCAGCGGTCGGTCGCAGATTGCGGTTGAGGTTACGATCCCCCATCCGCTGGTTGCGCTCATACGCGAGCGGATTGGTCACCGGCACGAAGGTAACTTGGCCGCTGGCAAGCTTTATCGCTCCGCTGTCGATGTCCGCGACGATCCGCTCGATCGCGCGCGTGCCGCATGTTTCATTGCCATGCACCGCACCGAGAACGATCAAACGACGACCAGGCTGCAGCGCGCGAAAACTATGGACGCGCAGCGCGGCAGTGGTGCCATGTAGGGCGGGCGTATTGGCAGCCGGATTCATCGTGGTGGTCTTGATCGCAAATGCAATAGGAAGCGCATTATGCGGGAGAGTGCTGCATCAGCGTTTGCGTTGCAATAGGCCCGATCAGCCGATCACGCCCTTCTCCACCCACTGCGCGCGGCGTGCTTCGACGCGTTAGAAGTCGTTGGCATTCACATACGCAGGATCGGGATACGTGATGGTCATTTTCGCGCGGCCAGAGCTGGCGTCGAAATATACATCGCCCAACTTTCGCTCCTGCACATCAAGAAACCGGTAGGTCCACACCTCTTCGCCCTTCGCACGAAAGAGCGTCATCTCGACCGGACGCCCAAGTAGATTGGCGACGTCTTCCTTGCTGTGCTTGCCGGCTTCAATGCTGCCGATCCGCCGTTCCGTCAGGATCTGCTCGACCTTTGCAATGCGATCGGCGGCATCGAAGGTCAATCGCCAAGTGGTGAAGCCTTGCGGCCCTTGCACGTAATCCCATGCTTTGCTGCCGCTCACCGTTCGCTCATCGCTTGGCGCACCGAGACGTGCCCGCACTTCGGCGGCCCCGGTGCCGGTAGCAAGCGATGGAATCGCAAATTGCGCGCAACCGGAGAGGGCCGTGATGACCGTCCCGACCAGTAACGCGGTGATATTGAACAGAACCGAGCCCGACATTACGACCCTTTTCCTGATGAATGCGTCAGCTTGTGATCGCGCTGCTGTACGCCGGATCGCGATAGATGGTCGTTGCTTTGACTCTGCCGGTGGCAGAATCGATGAACACGTCGCCCAACATGCGATCCTGAACGTCGATGAATCGATAGGTCCACACTTCGTAACCGGCATTACCGTATTTGCTCATGTCGGCCGGGCGGCCAAGCAGATTGGCCACGTCGTCGCGAGAATCCTGATTGGCTTTCAAACTGTTGATGCGGCTTGCGGTCAGGATCTGATCGACCTTCGCGACGCGATCGGCGTTATCGAACGTCAAGCGCCAAGTGGTGAAACCTTGTGGTCCGTTCGCGTAGTCCCACACCTTCGCACCGCCTACCGTTCGCATTTCCGTTGGGGCGCCAAGGCGGGCACGGACGTCATTCGCTGAGGTTCCCGGCGTCGTGGTGGGCGCCTGGAACTGCGCACATCCAGCCACAGCAATCAAAGCCACTAGACTGATCAAGGTATTCAAGCTTTGTTTCATTGTCATCTCCTTCAAAAGGTCGGGCCCAACCAATGTCACCAGCTTCCCGCGGTTCGATGATCATACGCTTCAGCTGCGGTATCCGATTCGTTACTCCGGCTTCAGGCCCGCCGCCTTGACCACCGGCGGCCACTTCAGCGCTTCAGCCGCCATGAAGGCATCAAGTTCAGCAAACGGTTTCGTGACGATATCAAATCCAAACTTCGCGAAGCTTGCCTTGAGTTCCGGCGCGGCCAACGCTTCGTTCACTGCGACATGCAGCCGATTGACGATCGCAGCAGGCGTGCCGGCGGGCGCCGAAATCGCTGTCCAGACATCCGGATTGAAGGCGAGCTGCGGAAAGCCACTTTCGATCATGGTGGGCAAATCGGGCAGATCCGGCGTGCGCTTAGTCCCCGTATAAGCAAGCGCCCTCACCTTTTGCTGTTGGATCAACGGCAGCAAGGTGGCGGTCGTGCCGAAATTCATGTCGATGCGACCACCCATCATGTCGGTCACCGCTTGCGCGCCGCCGCGATAGGGCACGCTTGCGATGTCGACTCCGGTAGCGTTCTTGAGCGTCTCGCCCAGAATCTGCGGCGTGGTCGCTGCACCGAAACCAAACGTGGTTTTGCCCGGATTGGCTCTGGCATAGTCGATCAACTCGCGCACGCTTTTGGCCGGATAGGCCGGCCGCACCACGAGCACATGATTCCATTCCGCGAGCATCGCCACTGGCGTGAAGCTCTTCAGCGGATCGTAACCGGCGTTAGGCGTAAGTCCGAAAAAAAGCCCGTTATTGGACAAGAGGAGCGTATAGCCATCCGGATCGGCGGATGCGACCGCCTTGGTACCGATGGTCATGGCGCCACCGGGCCGATTGTCGATGAGGACGCTTTGGCCAAGCCTGGGTTGCATATGCTGCGCCACCACGCGCGCAAGCGCATCGACCGGTGACCCGGTGGTATTGGGCAGAATGAGTTTGATCGGTTTGTTCGGATAAGCCTGCGCTTGCGCACCCGCATGCAAGAAAAGGGCGAGACCGAGTGCCGCCACGAGCCGCATACAACTGCCATTCATGCGCTGCTCCTTTGCCATTTCATCGACTACCTTATCCGCTCATCGCCAGACTCGCAAGCGCCGCCACCGCCAGCACCAGTCCCGCGCCGGTGCGAACCGTAAAGGCCTCGCGCAGAAACACGAACCCGGCCAACGCGGTGACGACAAAACCCATCTGCGCGATCGGCACCATGACGCTCGCCGCGCCACGCTGCAGACTCATGAGAAGAAAGATGAATGCCATGCCGATCAGCAATCCCGAGGTGGCGGAGAAACGCAGCGTGCGCACTTCGGTGCGGATCGAGCCATCGCGTTTCATCGTGACACTCATTGACAGCACCGCAACGCAGAGCCCCTGCACGAAAAGGAGCGTTGCGGGCTGGGCGCCCTGCCCCATCGCCACCTTGTACATGAGATTGGCGATCCCCACGGCAGCGGTGGCGCAGAGCACATACGTCAGCGAATCGCGCTTCGCGGCACGAAACGCGGCGGCCGTTGTGCCACCGACCAGCATCCATACCGCGGCCAGCGCAAGCCCAATGCCAAGCAGCTTGATCGCGGTCACCGCTTCGCCAAGGATTAGCACTGCAAGCGTCGCCGTCACCACGAAACTCAAGCGGAAGATCGGCGCGTTGACGCTCACCGAGCCCTTCGAGAGACTCAGCGCAAAGAGATAGAAGCCACCGAACGCGAAGATGCCGGCGAGCGGCGCCCACAGAACGGCCGCCTCGAAACGGAGTGAATCAGTCGCAAGACCATATAGGCCGGTGCACGCCAAGAAAAACCACGTCTGCGCCATCATGAATCGATGCGCCGGAATCCCGGCCTGCGCGACCCGCTTGTAGACGAGATCGCCAAGCCCGAAGAGCACCATCGCAGCAAGGGCGAGCAGCGTTCCGTCGGGCATAGTGGAACTCAGAGGAGATGGAAAAGGGCCTGCATTTTCGCAAGCCCTTGATCGATGGCGCGCCCGAAGGGACTCGAACCCCTGACCCCCGGCTTCGTAGGCCGGTGCTCTATCCAACTGAGCTACGGACGCAGCAAGCCGGCCAGTATACCAAAGGAAACGCTGATTCAGTTATCTTGCCGGTGAGGTCACTCATCTTTTCAGGGAGTCGCTTATCACCCGTTGCATCTACGCGCTCATTGCATTGACATTCGCGCTGGCCGGCTGCGTCAACCGCTATGTCGATGATCGCGCGATTGCGCTCGACCCGGCGCAGGGACCGGTCGTGGCGCTGGCCGGATGCGCCACACCCGCATCGACTATCAACGACGATCCGAATGCCGCGCTTGACCCGGATACCCTTTCACTCATTACCTGGAATATCCACAAGAACGCCGATCCGGGCTGGGAGAGCGATCTCTCGTTGTTTGCCGCAGCGCACGACCTGGTGCTGCTGCAAGAAGCCCATCTGGAACCGGCGATCACCAATATCCTGGAAGCATCCGGGCATCAATGGACTTTAGCGAGCGCATTCGGATTGTCGGGCCGCGACACCGGCGTGTTGACAGCATCGATGGTGCCGCCACGATCGGCATGCGTGCTCCGACAACTCGAACCGATCTTGCGGCTACCCAAGTCGGCGATCGTTTCGACCTATCGGTTACGTGGACGGGACGCCGTGCTGGCCGTTGCCAATATCCATTCGATCAATTTCGCGCTGGCAGAAGGTGCGTATCAGACGCAACTGGCGGCGGTTATCAGCGCGCTGGCGCACCACACAGGACCGCTCGTGTTGGCCGGTGACCTCAATACCTGGACTGCCGGGAGAAAGTCGGTCGTTGCAGCGCTCACCGAGCAGCTTGGGCTCGAGGAAATTCTTATCACACCTGATCGGCGTCGGCGCTTTTTCGGCAAGCAGGTCGACTATGTGTTCGTGCGTGGGGTCGAGGTGATAAGCGCGCGCGTAATTGAAGTCGAATCATCTGATCACCATCCGGTGAGTGTGATGCTGCGCATTCCATAGATCACGAAAAATTTCGGTAAGCCCAACGGCCGACGAACCAAAGCACGGCCGACCAAAGCAGCACGATCAGCACCGCGCCAATGAA
Organism: Klebsiella pneumoniae; assembly: GCA_945906755.1. Classification (GTDB taxonomy): domain Bacteria; phylum Pseudomonadota; class Gammaproteobacteria; order Burkholderiales; family SG8-39; genus SHXR01. The sequence goes on from CAMDRJ010000027.1 coordinate 10,889, forward strand.
TCCGATGCGTTTCCCGCGTGCAGTAGCGGTTGCAGCCTTGTCACGCGCCTCAACCATGACCGCGTCAGGAATCATTCTGACGGCAATCGCAATTGCAATCGGCAAGAGGATCAATTCATCGAGATAGCCCAACACCGGAATGAAATCGGGGATCAGATCGATCGGGCTTACCGCGTAGGCGACGATCGCCAAGACGAAGAGCTTGGCGATGATGGGTGTGCGGGCGTCGCGCGCGGCGAAATATAGGGCGATCGCTTCACGCTTGAGTAGTTGGGCACGCGCGACCCATTTTGCCCAAGCGCTCATTGCACTTGAACGACAAGCTCGGAGCGCTGCGATCCGATCGGTTGGCTCCCGATCGATTGAATCAATCGGACCGGCGTGGTTCAACTACGCCGAATGACCGCGCAGGCGAGGCGAGGACCGGCATTGCCGACCGGCTGCGAGGTGTAGTCGTCCGGATCGCGATGCACGATAAGACCCCGACCGATGATCGATGCCGGACCATCGGTGACGGTGATGACATCGAGCTCCACGCGATAACTCGCACGGCCATTCGCGTCGGCCTTGATGTTCGGCATGTCGCCCGCGTGGCGTTCCGTGGTTTTGTGGGCGCCATGCGGCTTGCCATGCGGATTGAAGTGACCCGCGGCGCTCATGCCATCACCCGAGGAGCAATCGCCTTTGTCGTGGACATGGAAGCCATGTTCGGCGTTCGGCTTCAGGTTGAGAATCTCAGCGGTCACGATCACGCGCTGGCCAACCTGTTGAAACAGCACCGAGCCCGCAGTCGTGTTGCCCTTGGTCGGTTCGAGGTTTGCAACGGCGCGCGGCCCCGATGGTGCTGATCCTAACCCCGCGCAGCCAACAATGGTGCCCAACGTCATCCACGCAACGAATGTTCGCAGCATGGCAGGTCCAATGCAAAAGAAATTGAGGGAGGCTATTTCGACGCCGTGGTAAAGGGGCCGGGATCGGCGCAAGGCTTGGTCTCAGTCGGCTTGATCGGCTGGCCTTTTGCCTTCATTGCGGCGGCATAGCGGGCCGTCACCTTGTCCATCGAGACGCACAGCTTGTAATTATCGACTTGCGTGGTGTGGGCCGCCTTGGCCTTGGTCTGCTCAGCCTTCGACTTCTGTTCATCGGTGAGCGTTGGCGTCGGCAGCTTCGCCCCGACGGCTGCCGCGATGACCACAAGCGCGAGACCACCCAGTATTTGAATGCCTTTCATGCAATGCCTCCTCAGTGCTGAACTTGCGCCGCGCTCGTCGACGGTGCCCCCGCCCCCGGCGGGGGATCGGCCTTGACCTTGCCGGCCTTGATGTCCTTATAGAGCAGATCGTGGTGCTCTTTCATCCATTGCTCATCGACATAGCCGGTACGCATCGCCTGATAGGCACCGGCCACGCCGATCGTTCCCATGTACAGATGGCCGAGAAACCCAAGCATAAATATGACCGCACCGATCACATGCACCAAGTGATAGAACTGCATGGTTGCGCGCGTCTGCATGAAATTCGGGAAATCGAGTACCAGGCCACTCACGCCGACCACGATGCCAAGCGCGGTCAGACCAAGCCAGAACCATGCCTTTTCGCCGGCGTTGAAGCGATGCGCCGACACATGCTCACCGGAGAAGAGCCCACCCGCTTTGCGTAGCCATACCCAGTCTTCCCGGCTTGGAATGTTGTTCTTCACGAACGTAAAGAAGAGCAGCACCGCGCATACCAAGAACACCGGTCCGATGAAGTTATGGAGATTCTTGCCAAGCTGCGTAAGTAGTGCAAACAGCGTGGGACCGATGATCGGCATGAGAATGTATTTGCCGAACAGCATCAGCAGGCCCGATACCGCGAGGACGACGAAGCTGATCGCCGTGCTCCAATGCAGCACGCGCTCATGATTCTTGAAGCGCTGGATCTTGCGGCCGGTCGGTGCGCCATGCAGTTGAATCGTGCCGCGGCGCCAATAGAAGAGCGCAATGATGACCACCATGGCCGACAGCGCCCAGCCACCGTAGCGGATGACGTAGTGATTGCGCCACGCCCGCCAGGTTTCACCACCCGATTGCATCAGCACACCCGCTTCGGGTCCACGCGCTGTCGTGGTGTGTTCCTTCTCGGAGCGTACATCCCGCCACACCGGCGCGTTGTTGCCGGGCTGGGTTTGTTCGCGCGCGGTCTGCGACTGTCCCCGCACCGCTTGGTCAAATGTGGTCGCACCCTGAGCAGGGGGAGTTGCCTGCTGCGCGAGCACGCCCGCGGTCGTCAACATTGCAACCGTGAACGATGCAACCAAGCACACGACAGCTTGGCGGATCAGAGCCGACATAAGGAACCCCTCCTTCGGGGAAAGCTAGTTTGAGGCCGGCCGTCCCGGCCGGTCAGCGATACATTCAGCGCAATGTGCCTATGGCAATCCCTACCGGCGCGGATCATTCCGTTCGCGAGTACTCGTTCTGGGCAACCGCGCGGGTCTTGATCGCGTTTTCCCAGGAGGTTTTGTTGCCCTTTTCCCAGGTCACATTGCTCCAGCCGTTCGGGGCATTATCCCAAGGCTTGGTATCGGGCTTACCCTGATACTTGCCTTTCTCATAGGCGACCGGCACCTTGTCCGACTCACCGCAACCGGCGAGCAGCACGGCCACGACACCCAGAGCTAGAGAGATGCGACGCGCCATCACGATCGTGCCGCCGGCTTCGGTGCTTGCTGTTGTTCGGGTTTGCCGTACGCCGTGCCCCAGCCCCAGACCTCGGAACCCTTGCCGCGCTTCAAGACGCGATGACGGTAGATGTCGGCGATAACATCGCCGTCGCCGCCCAGCAACGCCTTGGTCGAGCACATCTCGGCGCAGGCTGGCAATTTGCCTTGCGACAAGCGGTTCGAGCCGTATTTGGTGAACTCATCTTTCGAGTTGTCTTTCTCGGGGCCGCCGGCGCAGAACGTGCATTTATCCATTTTGCCGCGCAGACCAAACGCGCCTGCTTGCGGGAACTGCGGGGCGCCGAATGGGCAAGCGTAGAAGCAATAGCCGCAGCCGATGCAAAGATCTTTATCGTGCAGCACCACGCCTTCGTCGGTGCGATAGAAGCAATCCACCGGGCACACCGCCATGCAGGGTGCATCCGAGCAGTGCATGCAGGCGACCGAGATCGATTTTTCACCCGGCACACCGTCATTGATCGTCACCACGCGGCGCCGATTCACTCCCCAGGGCACTTCGTTTTCGCTTTTGCATGCGGTGACGCAGCCGTTGCATTCGATGCAGCGCTCGGCATCGCAGAGAAATTTCATTCTGGCCATGAGTGTCCTCCTCAGACTTTTTCGATCTGGCAGATGGTGGTTTTGGTTTCCTGCATCATCGTGACGGAGTCATATCCGTACGTCGTTGCAGTGTTGACCGCCTCTCCGCGCACGATCGGCGCCGCGCCATCCGGATAGTAGGGCAGCATGTCCTTGCCTTGCCACCAGCCCGAGAAGTGGAACGGGATGAACGCATGATCCGGACCGACCCGCTCGGTCACCATTGCCTTCACTTTGATGCGTGCACCGGTCGGCGTTTTCACCCACACCATCGCGCCGTTCCGAATGTCGCGATCGGCCGCCGCTTTCGGATGGATCTCGACGAAGTTTTCCTGCTGCAATTCGGCGAGCCACGGGTTGGAGCGCGTTTCCTCGCCGCCGCCTTCGTATTCGACCAGTCGGCCGCTCGTCAGCACGATCGGGAATTTCTCGTGCATCTTCTCTTCGATGTTCTTCTTCTGCACCGTCGCGAACAGCGTGGGCATGCGCCAGAACGCCATGCGATCGGCATGAGTCGGATACTTCTCCATCAAATCGCCGCGATTGCCGTACAACGGCTCGCGATGAATCGGAATCGGATCAGGGAAGTTCCACACCACCGCGCGCGCTTTCGCATTGCCGAACGGATGGCAGCCGTGGTTTTTCATCGTCACACGAATCAAACCGCCCGAGAGATCGGTCTTCCAGTTCTTGCCTTCGGCTTCCTTCTGCTCGGCTTCCGTCAGTTCGCTCCACCAGCCGAGTTTCTTCAGCAAGATATGGTCGATCTCCGGGTAACCCGTGGTGAGATCAGCGCCCTTCGAATGCGAACCGTCTTCGGCCAAGAGCGAAACGCCATCGCGCTCGACACCGAAGTTGGCGCGGAAGTTGCCGCCGCCGTCCATGACATGTTTGGAGGTGTCATAGAGATTCGGTGAGCCCGGATGTTTGAGCGCTGCATTGCCGTAGCAGGGCCACGGCAGACCGAAGTAATCGCCGGTGAGATCGTAGCCGGTGATCTTGTCTTTGCCGCCGGCCGCGCGCAGCGTCTTCACATCGAAGACATGCATATTGCGCATATGGGCCTTCAGCCGATCGGGCGATTGCCCGGTGTAGCCGATGGTCCAGGTGCCTTGATTGATTTCATTGGCCAGTACGTCCTCTGGCTTCGGCTCCTCATAGCCGGCCGGCCGTTTGATGAGGCTGATGTTCTGCTTGCCATCGCGTTTGCCGAGGAACTGGTCGGTAAAGCCTAACTTCTGCGCGAAGTGATACATGATCGCGTGATCGGAACGCGCTTCGAACAGCGGCTCGATGACCGCTTCCCGCCACTGGATCGAGCGGTTCGATGCGGTGCAGGAGCCTTCGGTTTCGAACTGCGTCGCGGCCGGCAGCAGATACACGGCACGCTTCGGATTGGGCGTAGCGCCCTCGGCCGGCATTGCCGCCATCGCCGCGGTGGCGGACGGATACGGGTCGACCACCACCAGCATGTCGAGCGCGTCCATCGCCTTCTTCATCTCAAGGCCGCGTGTCTGCGAATTCGGCGCATGCCCCCAGAAGAACATCGCGCGAATGTTCGGGTCCTGATCGATGAGTTCGTTCTTCTCCAACACGCCGTCGATCCAGCGCGAGACCGTAATGCCGGGTTTGGTCATCATGCCCGGCGCGAAGCGGTCCTGCAGCCATTTGAGATCGACATTCCAGACGCGCGCCCAATGCGACCAGGCGCCCGGGACAATGCCGTAGTAACCGGGCAATGAATCCGGGTTCGGGCCGACGTCAGTCGCGCCTTGCACGTTATCGTGGCCGCGGAAGATGTTCGCGCCGCCGCCCGATACGCCGATGTTGCCAAGGGCAAGCTGCAACAGGCAGGAGGCCCGCACCATCGCATTGCCGATCGTGTGCTGCGTCTGGCCCATGCACCAGACGATGGTCGCAGGTTTGCTCTTCGCCATCATTTCAGCGACCTTCAGCATTTGTGCTTCGGGCACGCCGCACGCCTCGGTCACCTTATCGGGCGTCCATTTGGCGAGCACTTCCTCTTTAATTTTGTCCATACCGTGCACACGCGTACGGATGTATTCCTTGTCTTCCCAGCCATTCTTGAAGATGTGATGCAAGAGCCCGAAGAGGAATGGAATGTCCGTTCCCGAACGGATGCGCACGAATTCATCGGCCTTCGCAGCGGTGCGCGTGAAGCGCGGATCCACCACGATCATTTTGGCGCCGGTCTCTTTCGCATGCAGCGAATGGAGCATCGAGACCGGATGGGCTTCGGCCGCGTTCGAGCCGATGTACAACATGCATTTGGTGTTCTGCATGTCGTTGTACGAATTGGTCATCGCGCCATAACCCCACGTGTTCGCGACGCCCGCGACCGTGGTGGAGTGGCAAATACGCGCCTGGTGATCGGTGTTGTTGCTGCCCCACAGCGACACGAACTTGCGCAACAGATAGGCCTGCTCATTCGAGAATTTCGACGAACCGACGAAGTACACCGAATCAGGCCCCGATTCCTTGCGCAACTCTTGCATGCGATCACTGATTTCGGTGAGCGCTTTATCCCAGGAGGTGCGCTGATACTTGCCGTTCACCAGCTTCATCGGATAACGCAGGCGATGCGAATGATCGGTCATACCGTGCTCGCGGACCGACGCGCCTTTCGCGCAATGGGCGCCAAGGTTGATCGGCGAATCAAACACCGGCTCCTGACGCACCCACACGCCGTTTTGCACCACCGCATCGACCGCGCAGCCGACCGAGCAGTGCGTGCAGACAGTTCGCTTGATTTCGATCTTGCCGGCAGCAGGATCAGGCGTGCGCGCTTCGGCCGTGCCAATCATGTTGAACGGCAACTGGCTCGCAAAGCCGCCAACGCCAACCGTGATGCCTGAGCGCTTCAGAAACGCGCGGCGATCCATGGTTTTGGCCAGCATGCCGGCGAGGTTGCGGGTGAGGCGGCTCGCAACAGGGGCGGCCGCAGCGGATGTCTTGCGGGTCAGCAGCATGAGAGTCTCCTGGAGGGGGCTGACGCGTTAAACCTGCGTGGTTCGGTAGTAGTTCCGAACATGCTCGGTGACTTGGTAGCCCTTGCCGCGTCGCCTATTGGACGTCGCGTTTGGCGAGGATTCGGGGGATTTGGATTCCGGTAGCGCCTTGATGGCGACTGCGGCGACGGTTGCCGCACCGCCCAGACCCGCGACGGTAAGAAACTGCCGGCGGGATAACTTCGAGCCCTTGTCAGTCATCGTTTTGCTCCTCGTATCGGACCGCTTGTCTCGGCCGAAGGCTCCGATCGGAATCGGAGGTTCGTTGTTTTGGAATTCATAAAAACATTCCGACAGCATGCACTGCAGTACTTACATGTTGCTTACCGAGAGCTTACACCGGCATTCTACTCACCTATATGTTCCCGTGTAAATGGGATGTAGGGCACGAGCGGGCCCGATCGGCCCGCGGCTATTCGAGCATCGCAAAGCTCTCTGCCTCGACGGACAGAAACGCATTCGCAAAGTTGGCCAGTGCCACGAAAAACGGACCGGGGTCTGCGGCCGCGCGGACTACCTCGCAAAGGGGCCCAAACCCGCGCGCCAAATACCGCTCGAAGATCTCCCGTTGACGAGCCAGCGACGCCTCGCCCGAGCCTTGTCCGACCAGATGACGCATCAATTCGCATAGCCCGGCAATATGGTCTTCCGGCTCCCGGGCCGACTCCTTGCGCGCCAGACCCAGCGCAGTCAGGTCATCCCGCAGCCGTACCAGGATCTTCTCCCGACCGGATTCAACGAGGTAGTGGGAGAGGTAAGGCGTGACCGGCGCCTTGCCCGTCCCGATAAAAAGATCATCAAAGCGTTGATGCTCCTCAATTGGATCGGCCACCCGCGCTGCTAGCGCCAAGGCATGGAGAGCCTTCGCGACGTCGCCATCGCCGTCCGTGGAACCGGCCATTGCCACGGTGTTTAACAGGGTCTGATCCGGCGCCGCATAAAAGAGCCGCGCGAGCATCGCATAGCAATCGCGCCGTGCCTCATCTTCTGGCGTCAGTACGGGTTGGGCGTGCAGGGGGATGGAGGTGGCCATGGGCTTTAGCGGTCTACCAGTTTGCTGACATAAGCCCGTCACTCCCGCGAAGGCGGGAGTCCAGACCGTTGCACATCCTGAATCGACATTTCGTTTTTGTTGTCCATCATATCGATCACCCGGCAATCAGCGCACATCTGCAGGCGTCGCAATGCCCCACCACCCGAAAACATCGAGTGGGCAGTCAGGCGCCCCATCATATTGTCGATCATCTGCTTGGTGCCAAACGGCGTCGCGCAGCGAACGCAGTTGAAGGGTTCGGCTTCATTCAGCGTGATCGGGTTCTTGCGGTCGGGGCCGATCGACAAGCGCGGAACCAACGTAATCGCTTTTTCCGGACAAGTCGTCTCGCAAAGACCGCATTGCACGCAATTCGCCTCGATGAACCGCAGGCGCGGCGCTTCTTGCGAATCCTGCAGGGCCGCCGCCGGACAAGCGCCGATACACGCCTTGCACAGTGTGCAGGTGTCTTTATTGACCGTGATCGCGCCGTATGGGGCACCCTTGGTCAAAGCGATAGCTGTCTGCGGTTTTGGCGCCTGCCGGGCCAGATGATCGATGACGAAATCAAGGGACGTGCGCTTGTCGGCCGACAAATTGAACGTCGCGGGCTTTGCCACGCTGGTGGCCGGAGCGAGCGTCCAGACCGCCTTTTCCAGATCGCGCACCTCGTCGGCCTGCAGCATATGGAGATGCTTGCCCGCATACCCGAGCGCCGAAAGGATCGTTTGCCCATAGCCGAACTGTTTTTCGATCGCCGGACCATACTCATCGAATTCGACGCCGGTCGACAGCACCATCACCTGACTGGCACCGTAAGTAATCGCCGCAAGAGCGAGATCCAGCCCAATCGCAGCGACGTGATGCACCTCGATTGGAATCACCCCCGCCGGCAGCCCTTTGCCACGCTGGGCCAATCGCATGATGAGTGCGCGGGCATCGCCTTCATTATGGAAAAGCATCGCCGCGTCCTTACCACCGGCGGCCTGATACACGCCTAGAACGCGTTTGAGGCGGGCGCCTAGATCGGTCACCCTGGGATAGGCATGAGTCATCGCCCCGGATGGACACACCGTCGCGCAGCCGCCGCAGCCCACGCACAGATGGGGTTCCACTTTGACCTTGTCGCCCGAGCGGCTGATCGCCCCGGTTGAGCAGACATCCAGACAATTGGTGCAACCGACCTTGCCGGACCGGCCATGGGCGCAGAGTTTTTCGGTGTACTGGAAAAAGCGCGGCTTTTCGAATTCGCCGACCAGCTTGGCAAGGGTTTGAATCGCGAGCGCCTGTTCAAGCGGATCGCGGCCGGGCGCGGCATAGCCCTGCGGCTGGTGTGCGGTCTTGATCAACGGTTCATCGGACAAATCGAGCAAGAGGTCGAAGCGTTCGGCGTGCGCGCGATCCAGCCGGTCAAAATCGATCGCGCCGATTTCGCCACAGGCCGTGACACAGGATCGATGCGCTTTGCATTTGTCGAGATCGATCTGATAGCTGAAATCGATCGCCTGCTCGGGGCAGGCCCGCACGCAGGCATTGCAACGGGTGCAGACGTCCAAATCGATCGGATTGGTCTGGTCCCATGCCACTTGGAAATTGCCAAGGTAGCCCGTTGCGCTCGTCACCTTGCCTGACCAGATTGGATAGCGGCGATCAATCGGCAGTTCCCCGCCGCGCGCATCGGTGACTAATACGTTCACCTCGAGGTCATCGACCAGTTTCTCAGCCCACGGAATCGCGGCCGCCGCCGGCCCAACAATCAACAGCTGCCCACCCGATTGGTACGACACACTCGGCACCGGCTCGGCATCGGGCAATTCAGCGGCGGCAAGCAGCGCGGCAATCTTCGGCAACGCGAGCGCCCCTTCACCCGACCATCCACCGGTCTCGCGTACATTGACAAACTTGATCCGGCTGGTCGACCCGGCCTCCCGCGCCAGTTCGCCAAACAGCGTGGATTCCTGGGTGCAGGCCACCACGCATTGCTCGCCACCCAACGCCGCCGCAAACGCCTGCACGTCCTTGCGGCAAAGCTCGGTGTGAACTGTCACCGGCGCGTCGAGCTTCAGCGCCCGCGCCAACCCCGCCGCATCAATGTTCATGGTGCGATTGCAGTTGCAGACTTTGAGGTTGCTGGGGTCGATTGGCATTTGCTTGGGTGAAAGGTGAATCGTTGATGTGAAAGGTGAAGGGTGAGAGCGTCGCGCGCCGCTATGTTTGTTCCCGTCGCGCCTCGGGCTCTCCAACCTCGGGGGCTTCTATCAAAGCGTCGACATCGGCCGTCTTGCCGGCCACATCAGTCGTTTCGACGCCAACGGTGCCTGACACGATTTCTGGACTATCACCTACAGAACCTGTCTCCGCCGGTTCTTGTTCTTTCTCGGCTTTGGCCTTTTTGGCCTCTTGTTCACTTAGCAGATGGTCCACCACCCGCAAGAACTTGTTAGCGCCAAGCGAAGCAGCGACCGCCGCGCTCATCGGTTCGAACTTATTGTAGTCGTCGATATAAACGTCGAGCCCATCCATCTGATTGAAGTGCGGGTCGCTAAACAGTTTTTTCAACGCCGCGCGCTGCATGCCAGGGTCGACATCCGGCTTCATGAATTCTCGATACTCCGATTGCAGGCCGCGCAGCGATTCAATGGACGGCAGCTCGGCAAGCGGTTGTTCCGCCTTGGCGGGTTCGGTATTCGCGACCGGCTGGGGAGCAGGAGGCACCGGCATCTCAGCCACTGGCTCGACCGGATCGCGAGCTTCAACCTTGCGTCGCGACCATCGCGAGAGGAAAGGTTCCTGGTCACTCACGACGCGCACCCTTAAACGACGGCGGCCGGCTGCGCTGCTTCTTGCCTTCCGGCCGGTAATGCACCTCGACAAAACGCGCCAACCAACCAAGCACTTCCACCGGCAGCGGCACGGTATCAACCTGTCCGCCGCCATCCATGATCCGCGCGGCTTCGTTGTAGCTCAAGGTCACGCTGATCGGCACCGCCTGCTCGTCCACCATTTCCCATTTTACAAACGCGCACGGACGCGGCGACGACACATTGAGGTAATAGCCCTCCGCTTCGTCACGGTATAGCGCCACGGCAAAGCCCGGAAAGCGCCACTGCTCGGTCGTCTCGTCGTGCCGAATGCGGCCGGAAACTTCACTTGCGTCAGGTGCGATGCCGATCGGTTCCCAGCGATACGGTTGCCAGCGATTGTCAATCCTAGTGCGTTCCATGATCACGGCAACACGGATTGGCCCTTGATCGGCAAGGGCTATCGGCGATGCAGCGGAAGTGGAATCAGGTTCGGACATCAAGGGGCTTCTGTATACTGGGTGCGGATCGGCATCATCGCGCATTTACCGATCATCGCGCGATGCGGGGCATTAGTTTGACAGCTTGTTCCACCGATCGCCGCGTTCAACCACAGCTTACGAGGCCTGATCTTACCGTCATGACCGAGCGCATTGTCCGCACCGTTCCGCACCGCATTATCCCGATTGCCGATGCGAGGCGCAATCGCGCGCTGCCCGCGGTGGGCGCCAATCACGGTCAAGCGGGCGAACTCGTCGATACGCTCGGCCGACACCTGCACGATCTGCGCATCTCGGTGACCGACCGCTGCAACTTTCGCTGCACCTACTGCATGCCAAAAGATGTGTTCGACAAGGACTACCAGTTTCTGCCACATAAGGATCTGCTCTCATTCGAAGAGATCGAGCGAGTCGCCCGCATCTTCGTGGGCCTCGGCACGCAAAAAATTCGCATCACAGGCGGTGAGCCGCTACTCAGGCGCAACGTCGAGCGGCTGATCGAAATGCTCGCACGGATCGATGATCGCCTCGATATCACGCTCACCACCAACGGATCGCTGCTCGCGCGCAAGGCCCAATCGCTGTTCGATGCCGGCTTGAAGCGCGTGACCGTGAGCCTCGATTCGCTCGACGACCCAACGTTCCAAGCGATGAACGATGCCGAGTTTCCGGTCGAGAAAGTGCTGCAAGGCATCGAGGTTGCCGCGTCGGTGGGCCTTCGCCCGATCAAGATCAATGCGGTGGTGAAGCGCGGCGTCAACGATCACACGATCGTGCCGATGGCGCGCCACTTCAAAGGGTCCGGTCATATTGTGCGCTTCATTGAATTCATGGATGTGGGCGCGAGCAACGGCTGGCGCATGGATGATGTCGTCCCGTCTGCGGAAGTCGTGAGATTGATCAACGCGGAAATGCCGCTCGAACCGATCGATCCGGGCTATGAAGGTGAAGTCGCCGAACGCTGGCGATACCAAGATGGCTCGGGTGAGATCGGCGTCATCTCTTCCGTCACGCAGGCATTTTGCAGCACCTGCACACGCTTGCGCTTATCGACTGAAGGCAAGCTCTACACGTGTCTGTTTGCATCGTCCGGCTACGACTTTCGCGAATTGCTGCGGGGCGGTGCCACCGATACGGAGATCGCTGCGCAAGTCGCGGCCGTGTGGCGCGCGCGGGGCGATCGGTACTCGGAAATTCGCACCGCTGAGACTGCCGGACTACGGAAGATCGAGATGTCTTACATCGGCGGATAGGCCATTGAAGCCCACCCTTACCCGCGCGACCCGCCCGCTTACCTTCGAGGTTGATGCTCTCAATGAAAAAGGTGAGCTGCTGCCCACCTCGATCGCCGGTGAGAATCCGCTCACGCTCTATGTTGACAAGCATGAAGTCGTCACGCTGATGACCCTTGGCCAGGCGCCGGAGGCGCTCGCGTTGGGTTACCTACGCAATCAACGGCTGGTCAAATCGATCGATGAAATCGCCGCCGTCCAGGTCGATTGGGAAGTGAATGCGGTGGCCATCACCACGCGCAAGGGCGTCAAGGGTCTGCGCGAACGCATGAAGAAGCGCACCGTTACCACCGGCTGCGGACAAGGCACGGTGTTTGGCGATCTCATGGAAGAAATCGAGTCGATCAAACTGCGCGATGACGTCACGCTCACCGAAGAAGGGTTGTACGCCATGACGGATGCCGTGCGCCGCCATGAAACCATCTACAAGGCGGCGGGCGCTGTGCACGGCTGCGCGCTCGCGACCAATGAAGGCGATGCGAGCCAAATCATCACCTTCGTTGAAGACGTTGGCCGCCACAATGCGGTGGATGCGATCGCCGGCCAAATGTGGCTTGAAGGTTGGGATGGCTCGGACAAGATTTTCTACACGACCGGGCGGCTTACGTCTGAGATGGTGATCAAGGCCGCGCAGATGGAGATTCCGTTTCTCGTTTCGCGTTCGGGTCTTACGCAAATGGGCTGGGAAATCGCCAACCGGATCGGCATCACGATGCTCGGGCGCGCCGTCAACAAACACTATCTGCTCTTCACCGGCAGGCATCGCTTCGTGAAGACGCACATGCCTACGATGCTCGCATGATCACTGGCCTCATCCTGGCGGGCGGACAGGGGCGCCGCATGGGCGGGGTCGACAAGGGTCTCGCGTTGCTGCGCGAACGGCCGATGGTGGAGTGGGTCATCGAGCGATTGCGCCCACAGGTCAATGAACTGGTCATCAATGCCAACCAGAACCTGGACGCTTATCGCGCTTACGGACTGCCGGTCGTCGCCGATGCCGTCGGTGGATTCGCCGGACCCCTCGCGGGACTGCACGCCGGGCTCAGCATCGCGACCACTGAAGAACTCGTCACCGTGCCCTGTGATTCACCGTTTCTGCCGCTCGATCTCGTGCAGCGCCTCGCCGCCGCACGCGCCGAACAGGATGCCGATATTGCGGTCGCCAAGACCTTCGATCAGCCGCATCCGGTGTTTTCGTTGGTGCGTACCAATGTTCGCGCGCATCTCGATGCCTTCCTCAATGGTGGCGGCCGCAAGATCGATACTTGGTATGCAACGCTACGGGTCGTTGAAGTGCCGTTCGATGACGAGGCCGATGCGTTCTCCAACATCAACACGCGCGCCGAACTGCAGGCCTTCGAACGGCCATGAGCGCGCTCGATCAAGTCATCGCGAGTTGCCTCTCCGATTACGACCCCAATGCGCTTTCGGTCGAGGGTGCGAAAACCATCGTTCGCGGGTTTCTCACGCCGGTTACGAACTGTGAGCGTGTCCCGGTGCGCAGCGCGCTTGGGCGCGTGCTGGGCGAAGACCTGCTATCGACGATCAACGTCCCCGCGCACAATAACTCCGCGATGGACGGGTACGCGGTGCGCGCAAGCGATCTGCGCGCGGACGGACCAACGCAGCTAAAGCGCATTGGCGAAGCGTTTGCCGGTCGCGCGTTTGCAGGCACGATCGGTGCGGGCGAATGCGTTCGCGTGATGACGGGCGCCGTGATGCCACCGGGCGCCGACACCGTGGTGGTCCAGGAAGTCACGCGGGAAGCCGATGGCATGGTGATCATCCCCCCCGAACAGAAGGCCGGCGAGAACATGCGCTTTGCCGGGGAAGACCTCGCCTTGGGCAAGCTCGCCCTTGCCGCCGGTAAGCTCATTCGGCCGGCCGAGTTGGGGTTGATTGCCTCGCTTGGCATCGGTGAAGTTGCTGTCAAACACCGATTGCGGGTGGCATTTTTTTCGACGGGCGATGAACTCGCCTCGATCGGACAGCCGCTCGCCGAAGGGCAAGTCTACGATTCCAATCGTTATACGCTGCACGGCATGCTCACCCGGCTCGGCTGCAAAGTCATCGACATGGGCGTGGTGCGAGACGACCCGGCATCCCTTGAACACGCACTGCTTGAGGCCGCGGCCAACGCCGATGCCGTGATCACCTCAGGCGGCGTTTCAGTTGGCGAAGCTGATTTCATTCGCGGCCTGCTCGCCCGCTTGGGCGATGTGGTGTTCTGGAAAATCGCGATGCGGCCAGGGCGCCCGATGGCCTTCGGGCGTATTGGACACGGTGCAAACGCGGCGCGCTTTTTCGGACTACCGGGCAATCCGGTCGCGGTGATGGTGACCTTCTATGCGTTCGTGCGCGATGCACTGCTCACCCTGGCCGGGCGCACCGATGCATTCGCCCTGCCCCGCTTGCAGGTCGCAAGTAGCACAGCGCTGCGCAAGAAGCCCGGCCGCACCGAGTATCAACGCGGCATCGTCGAACAAGATGCCAACGGCAAGTGGTCTGCACGCATCACCGGCCAACAGGGATCAGGCGTGCTGCGCTCGATGTCCGAAGCGAATTGCTTCATCGTGCTCGAACACGAACGCGGCAATGTGGAACCAGGCGATCTCGTTACGGTGCAGATGTTTGAGGGGTTGGTGTAGCGCATGGCTCGGTAGCAAGCGAATTGGCAATGCGAGCGGGCCGGATCCCTTTCATACGGCTGATTGCGGCGACATGGCAGGCTACGACGAATGCCCACCAAATAGCATTCAGCGCGTAAAGCCGCACGCAATCGCGTTCCTTCGCGTCGACACACATAGTTGATTCGATTAGTTTGGCGCCATGAAAAGCACGAACACGACCCAGCTCACCGATCGCATTATTCGGCTGCTGCGACATGGCACGCTTGCACTGGCCATTGCCGCCACCACGGCCTGTAGCAATCCGGTCGATCAAGCCAATTTCGACAAGATCGAGGTGGGCATGACGAAGAATCAAGTCATCGCCGTGCTCGGCCGCCCCAACGAATCGGCAAGCATCAACCTCGCCGGTATCTCAGGCGAAGCCGCTACCTGGGCGAAGGGCGGCGATTCAATCAATATTCAATTCGCGAATGATAAGGTGTTCGCAAAGCAGGCGCAGTTCCAGCGGCGGTAAGTGGCGGGGCGCGAGAATTTTTCAGTATCTCCCGTATTTCCCCGATTTTCGCGGGGATAACGCGATCCATTAAAGGACGCGTGTTCCCAATGAAACTTACTCGGAAAGGGATTGGCGGAGTAAATATCCCCCGGCAGAGCCGGGGGCTTTAGTTTGTGAGCCGCTCGAAGCGGCTAGAAGCGGTCGCTAACGCGGCCGCACGGTTTTTGGGCCACCCGGCGGTGGCCCTCTAGTACTGCAGCTT
>CAMDRJ010000028.1 GCA_945906755.1 Klebsiella pneumoniae
ATATGCGTCATCGCAAGCGCCGCGAGGACGTAGCCCCACCATGGGAGATCCAACAGTCCCGACCACAGCATATGAGAGTACCTTTCTTTCTGAAACGGATCGTGAGCTTAAACGGGTGGCGCGCGATTGTACGCGAATCACCCAGACCGGATTTCACATCGGATCAACGGCCGAAATCACTCGCCAATTAACCCCTGAAATTCCAAATTGCCTGCGGACCGGATCTGTCATGCGGCAGGTGGCATGCCAATGACGCGGACATCCTGCCGTGGATAGGCGAACGCGACACCGTCACGATTGAATGCACGCCAGATCGCAACGTTGATATCGGATTTGACGCCACCTATCCCATTTTCCGGATCGGCGATCCAGAACCCTAGTTCGATATCGATACCGCTCTCGGCAAACTTGAGCAACAACGCATGGGGCGGTGGGTCAACGAGCACCCGCGGATGCGCAGCGGCAAGCTTGACCAGACTGTCGATGACGCGATCGATATCGGTATCGTAGGTCACCTGCACCACGGTTGCCCCGCGAATCTGCGGATCGGTATAGGAGTGATTGACGACCGTATCGGTGATCAACTTCTCATTAGGAATTATCGCCTCGCGGCCATCCAAGGCCCGCAGCACAACATAGCGCGTGGTGAGCGTGCGGACTTCGCCGAAAAAATTATCGATCATGACCACGTCTTTGATCCGCACCGAGCGCTCGAAGAGAACAATGAATCCGCTCATGTAGTTGCTGGCGATTTTCTGCAAGCCAAAGCCAAGCCCAACGCCAAGCGCGCCACCGAACACCGATAGCACCGTGAGATCGATGCCCACCAGCGGCAAAATAATCAAGATACCCAACAACACGAGCACCGAACGCACCAGACGCGACAACGCCGTCTTAAGGCTGGAATGCAGCGTATCGGCCCGCATCAGACGCGCATCGACGTTGGCGCCGATCCACAGCGCAACGACGAGCGTGACCACGACCAGAAAACCACCTTGCAACACGGCTAGAACCGTTATCGATTGCTTGCCAACCGGCAACGCGATGCCATCGAGGAATGCGGCAATCTTGGGCAGCACCTGCGTAATATGCAGGGCAAACACGCTCCAAATGAAAATCGTGATGCCCAACTCGAATGCGGCGAGCAGACCGCTTGCAGGAAAGCTGCGGCGAAGCGCAAAGACGAGGAACCTTGCCAATGCAAGGGCCCCAAGAATCGCCCCAACCAGCGCCAACACACTGACCGGCACCCAGCGGACAACGATCGGTTGCGCGCCGGCGATGAGCAACCAAGCAAGCGCAGGCGGCAATATCTCGCTGATCGGCACGAAGCGCGCATACGGACCACGGTTCGACAGAGCGCGTCGCACCATGACACCCACGCCCCACGCCACGGCAATACAGACTGCCGCAATGCCCAACTGGATCATGCCTGCGACGCGCAGCAACTCGTCCAGGGCGAACGCAAGCGGATGCTGGGGACCAAAAAGCCCGGACACGTTTACTCGACTATTGATTGATCGGGGACTTTAGGCGCCACCGGCACCGTTCGCTCAAGAATGGCGGCAAAGAAGCCATCGGTGCCATGCACATGGGGCCACAGCCGTAAATAGTTCGATTCGGATGGTGCCATGTGGATGCCCTGTCTTGCCAGCTCTTGTGTCGCATCGACGATGTGAAAGCCGCTTTCTTCCGCGAGAAAGCCTTCGATCACGCGCTCATTCTCCGCATCGAGCAGGCTGCAGGTTGCATAGATCAGGCGTCCGCCCGGCTTGAGCAGTTTTGACGCCGAGCGAAGGATCGACAATTGCTTGATGGCAAGCTCCGCAACGCTCTCTGGCGACTGGCGCCATTTGAGATCGGGATTACGCCTGAGCGTGCCAAGCCCGGTGCACGGCGCATCGACCAAGACGCGATCGATCTTGCCGGCCAGTCGCCCAAGGTGATGATCGCGTTCGCTGTCGATCCGCTTCGGATGGACGTTCGACAACCCCGAGCGTGCGAGGCGCGGCTTCAAATGGGCCAGTCGTTTATCGGAGACATCGAACGCATAGACGCGCCCAGTTGAACGCATCAGCGCCCCCAACGCAAGGGTCTTGCCGCCCGCACCGGCACAAAAATCGACGATCATTTCGCCGCGACGCGGTGCCACCAGATGACAGACCAGTTGGCTCCCCTCATCCTGGACCTCCACCCGCCCTTCGAGAAACATCGGCATCTTGTTGATGGCCGGATTGCCCGCAATGCGAATGCCTTGTGGTGCATACGTGGTTGGATTGGCCGCGATACCGGCCGCTTCACACTCTTTCAGCACCGCCTCGCGATCCGCGCGAAACGCGTTGACGCGCAAATCAAGCGGCGCACCTTGCGCCAGGACCCGCGCGAGTTCTCGTAGTGCCCCGTCACCCATCGCCGGCAGCAAGAGATCAATGAGCCAGTCCGGCAAATCGAGTTCGACCCCGATGGGCAGTGGCTCGCTCTCGGCATCGCTGCGCCGGGCCTTAGTGTCCCTGAGCAGGGTGAGTTCCCGCGGTGAGATCCAAGGCTCCAGCTCACGCATGTTCTTGCCGCACACGAGCACCAACGCACCGAGCACAAGTGCCCTTGGCACATCACTCCGCACATGCCATTCGACCCAACGACGACGCCGGAGCAGCGCATAAATCGTCTCGGCCACGAACGCGCGATCGTCTTTACCGAGCCGTGGATTCTCGCGAAAGAACATTGACAACACACGATCCGCCGGACCATCGAACTGCAGCACCTTCTCGGCGATATCGCAGGTGGCATCTAACAGAGCTTCATTGATTCTCATTGATCCCGCCGCGCTACGCGCTTGTCATTAGGGAAACGCTGATTAAGCCATCTTGCGCAATCAGCGTGACCATATTTCTCAGGGAGTTACGAGGGGGCGAGCCCCCTTGTTCACTTATTCATCAGCTTGCATTAAACATCCACTGCGGAGGATTACCCGCTACATGCACTACACCCTTGTCGATACGCAGTTGGCCGCCAAGCAGCCACTGCACCGCCAGCGGGAAAATCCGGTGCTCTTCGGCGAGTACGCGCGCCGCAAGCGTCGCCTCCGAATCATCGGGCCGAACTGGTACAGCAGCTTGTACGATGATCGGCCCCGCATCGAGATCGGGCGTCACGAAGTGAACCGTCGCACCATGCACTTTTACGCCGGCCTTGAGCGCGCGTGCATGCGTATCGAGGCCGGTAAAGGCGGGCAGCAACGACGGATGAATGTTGATGAGGCGCCCTTCATAGCGCCGGACGAATCCCGCCGACAGAATGCGCATGAATCCAGCCAAGATCACCGCCTCTGGAGCGTAGCGATCAATCAATTCGGTGAGCGCCTGATCGAATGACTCACGGGACGAATACGCGCAGTGATCGAGCGCCAGAGCAGGTATGCCCCGATCACGAGCGAAAGCGAGCCCCGCTGCCTCAGCACGATTGCTCACCACGGCGCGCACCGGCAGTTGGTGCTCTACGAGCGAGCGCATATTGCTGCCACGCCCTGAAATCAAAACGACAATGCCCGTCACTTGCTTATCTCGCGCGCCTGCGCGCCAAAGCGGCGCGTCCGTCATTATCCGACAGATCGCCCTACCGGATCAGAATTCCCGGAAGCAGGCAACGCAGAAAAATAGAGAGGAGCCCGGTTTGAGGGCTAGTGCAGCGCCAGTTCGTGTTGCTGCGGCAGGTTCGTCACAAACTCGACCCCGCCAGTCCCGGTGCCCTTGGCGCGGTACATGGCCGCATCGGCCGCCCGCAACAAGGTCTCGGCATCGGTGCCGTCCGAAGGATAGACAGCGATGCCAATACTCGCGCCGACCGTAAATGAATGACGGGCAATGACAATCGGCTTGGCCAGATGCTGGAGGATTTTGTTGGAGACGCGCACCGCGTCGCTTGCACGACGCAATTCAGGCAGCACGACGATAAATTCATCGCCGCCCAAGCGCGCGACCGTATCGACGCGTCGCACCGTCGTCTGGAGTCGCTTGGCCACCGCCTGCAGCACACGGTCGCCCAACTCGTGACCATGGGTATCGTTGATGATTTTGAAGCGATCGAGATCGATCACCATGACGCCCACGCCATGACCACTGCGCTGCGCCATGTTGAGCGCCTGCGTCAAACGGTCATCGAGCAGACGCCGGTTCGGCAATCCGGTGAGCGGATCGTGATTGGCGAGATGGCGCACTTCTTCTTCGCTGCGCTTCAGATGACTGATGTCGGTTTTCATGGTCACGACACCACCATCGGCGGTGCGTCGCTCACGTACCTGCCACCAGCGACCGTCACCCGCCTCGTAGATCAAATCTTCGCAATCCGGATTGCGGTGCCGGGTCATCACGAGCTTCACCCAACCGGCGGGGTCGCGCTTATGCGTAGCCGGCAGCGATGCTGCGATCTCAGATAGGAGCAATTCTTCGAACGTCTTGCCGACCAGCATCGCCTCGGTCGCGTTGCCAGGCATCGCTTTACGATACGGCTCGTTGCAAAGGACCAGCCGATCGTCGCGGTCAAACAAGGCAAACGCATCGGGCACACAAGCAAAAGCATCGGCCAACCGCGCGTGCGCATCGCTCGTCTTTGCCGCCGCTTCAGTGGCAAACGCGGCGGTGGCTGCCACCTGATCGGCAGCACGCTTTTGTTCGGTCAAATCCTCGAACACCCAAATGTAACCTTGCGCCGGATTGGTGCGATCGACGATCTGGCCCTGATACCGGCACCACACCGATTCGTCTTTGCCGGTGCGAAAGAGTCGCTCCTCGGTATGCGAACCGTTGTTGGCCAGGTGCGCGTAAATCACCGCCAGCGATTCGCGCCATTGCGCATCGTCTGGATAAATGACTTGTGTGGATTGACCGTCCAAGCCATTGCGCCCGACGCCGAAGATCTCTTCCATGCGACGATTGCAGCGAATAAATCGATCATCCCGCACGATGGCAATACCGACATGCGCCACTTCGAGAATCAGGCGTTCCTCTTCGATCGAGGCACGCAAACTGCGTTCGGTCGATGCCAACTCACCGAGCAGGCGATCATTCTCCATGCGGGTGACGATCGCCGTCTCGTAGGCGCGGTGCCGACGGGACAAGCCATAAACGATTAAGCCAAGAAACAGCGAAAGCAGCAACGCAAGAGCGACCCGCATCGGATCACCAGTCGCCAATAGACTGACTGCCGCAATCAACGTGGCGGGCATCGCATAAGCGAGCGTCGCGCGCCGACTTGAATGCAGAACTTCCACTGACAGGACAACCATCGCGCAGACGACCAGCAAAACGAGACCTTCGCGCAGCGCCCCGTCCAGCGGAAAGAACACGACGGTCGCCACGCCCCAGCCAACGCCCGCGCTACACCAGACCGCAGCGACCACATTTTCCGAGGCGCCCAATGAATCACGCTGACCGGTGCTGTTGCGACCATGCAAGGAAAGCGCGAGACGCGCGAATACGGTCATCGCCATGAAGCCGCTCCACGCCAGAAGAAGCGCGGGATTGGCAGGGCCATAGAGCGCGGCGGCCACCGCCACGACCGCAAGAACTTCAACGACGACGCCGACACCCGTACTCGCGTGAATAGCCCGCACACGGCCGCTATGCGAGGCGTCCTGAATGGTTCCGTCGAGCGATAGGAAGGGAGGCTGAGGGGCCGACATTGCCTTGGCGGTTCCGGTCGTGATCGATGGGTTGATAAAAGATTTTTTACTGCACCGGAATCTCGACAAAGTATAAAGTTCGACCCACTCGCATCAGCCCGCGATCGTCAGCGCAAATGCCCAAAAGTACGCAAAGCGTTCGACGTTGCACCAACCGACGGATCCCTTCGAACAGAACGCGTCATGCCCGCCCTTCTACAACAGGCCACCTATCGCGGACGCTTTGCGCCGTCGCCGACCGGACCATTGCATTTCGGTTCGTTGGTTGCCGCACTTGGCAGCTATTTGGACGCCATGGCGAATGGCGGTGAGTGGTTGGTGCGGATCGAAGATCTCGATCCGCCACGCGAAATTCCAGGCGCAGCCAATCACATCCTTGCTACCCTCGAAGGATTCGGGTTCGAATGGCGTGGGCCTGTGCTCTATCAAAGTACCCGGCACGCCGCATACGAAGCGGCACTTGATCAGTTGCGCACGCGAGGCGCAATCTTCCGATGCCATTGCACGCGTAAAGCGATCGCCTTAGCGGCGCGCGTTGCACCGTCGATGCAAGCAGGCGTTTCGATATCGTCCGATCCCGAGACGCGTGAACTGATTTATCCCGGGACATGCCGCACGTTGGGTCGGCCGGCGGTCGGTGCATTCGCAGAGCGATTGACGGTGGCCGATGAAACGATCGACTTCATCGACGCTTTGCAAGGACCGATCGAGCAGTCGTTACCGCGCGAAGTGGGCGATTTTGTATTGCGGCGTGCGGACGGGCTCTTTGCGTATCAACTCGCGGTGGTGGTCGATGATGCGGAACAAGGCATCACCGACATCGTGCGCGGCGCCGATCTGCTCGATTCCACGCCACGGCAGATATTTCTTGCACACCAATTAGGGTTTGCGGTGCCGCGGTATTTGCATCTGCCGGTTGCGGTCAATCCAGACGGGGAAAAACTGTCGAAGCAGACCCGCGCGATGCCGATCGATGCGACGCACGCACCAGCGGCGATGCTTTGCGTAGCCCTGCGCTTCTTAGGTCACGCACCACCCGACGATGCGCGATCTTGGTCAGCTCGCGAGGTGTTGGCGTGGGGCGTCAAACATTGGCGGCGCGAACGATTGCCGCGCGTGCGCGCGTTGCAATATCCGACGACGTAAGTTGGCGACGGCAGACCGTAGGGTGGAACAGCGCAGCGCATTCCACCGAAGGTTCCCTTCACCCTTCACCCTTCACCCTTCACCCTTCACCCTTCACCCTTCACCCTTCACCCTTCACCCTTCACCCTTCACCCTTCTCTCTTCACTGGGGCTTCTCCCACCGCCCACCCAATTTCTCGACGCCACGGCGCAAGTCTTCCATGGCCGCCGCGATCACTTCCGGGTCACCGCGCACGCCTAGTTCGATATGTCGCCGCTTGCCGGATTGCCCCATGCTCGGCAGGCTGTAAACCTTAAGACGCGGAAATTTCGCTTCAAGTTCTTCCATGAGCGGCGTCAAGGTGCTCTCGGCCGAGTCGTACACGATGACCGACTCATCGGCTTCGGGCACTTCATTGAAGAGATGCCGGTAGCGCGTATCGAGCACCCATTCGACCATCGGCCAGGCCATCACCGGAAAGCCCGGCACGAAATGATGGTCCCCGATCGAAAAACCGGGAATGCGGTTGTACGGATTCGGGATGATCGATGAGCCCTGTGGAAACTCACCCATCTTCAGACGAAGCGGCGTGGTGTCATCGCCGAATCGTCCGCGAATTTCACGCTCCGCATCCGGGTGTAGAGCCAAGTCCACGCCGGTCGCTGCGGCGGCACATTGCCTGGTGTGATCATCAGGGGTCGCGCCGATCCCACCGAAGCTGAACACGATATCGGTTGCGGCCATGCTGCGTTTCAAGGTGGCGGTGATGCGATCGCGATCATCGCCGATGTATTCGCACCAATTGAGACGCATACCGCGCACACGCAGCAGCTCAATCAGCTTCTTCATATGCTTGTCTTCGCGTTTGCCGCGAATGATTTCATCACCGATGACGATGCCGCCAATACCCATCCTGCCCACTCCTCGATTAAATCTTGCGCAATCAGCGTTTGCGACGCGTCGCTGCTTTGGCCACAACAGATTTTTTAGATGCACCTGGCCCGCTGTCCGGAATCAACGCATGATCGGCGAGCCAAGTCGTAGCATCGCTATCACTTGGCGCACGATAGTCGCCACGCGGTGAGAGTGACCCACCGGAGCCCACTTTCGGCGCATTGGGCATCGCGGTCCGTTTGTATTGCGAGAGCTGAAAGAATCGGCGCAGGAACACGCCCAACCAACGCTTGATCTCGCCAATCGCATAGGTATGACGCTCCGCAACCGGAATATCCGGCCAATGTCCCACACTTCCCTCATGCCAGGCAGACCAGGCGAGAAACGCCACCTTCTGCGGCGAGTAGCCGTAGCGCAAGATGTAGTAGAGATGAAAATCCTGCAACTCGTAGGGGCCCACCACTGCCTCGGTACTTTGCGCAGGCTGCCCGCCTTTCTTCCCGGGCACCAGTTCAGGGCTGATCTCCGTATCGAGCACAGCCAGCAACACTTCGCTCGCCGCTCGCCCGAGTTGTTCGCTGCTTGCGACATGGCGAATCAGAAATTGAATGAGTGTCTTCGGTACACTCGCATTGACGTTGTAGTGCGCCATTTGGTCGCCGACGCCATAGGTGCACCAGCCAAGCGCCGTCTCGCTCAGATCGCCCGTCCCGATCACCGGTGCGTTATGCAAATTGGCCAGTCGAAAGAGATGGCTGGTCCGCTCACCCGCCTGCACATTCTCGAAGGTGATATCGAACACCTCTTTGCCGGTTGCATAGGGGTGGCCGATGTCTTTTAGCATCTGCACGCATGATGGACGGATATCGATCTCCGTAGCGGTCGCACCCACCGCGCTCATCAATTGATGCGATTGCTTGAGCGTGCGATCACTCGTTGCAAAGCCTGGCATCGTGTACGCCAGAATGTTTTGGCGTGGCAGCTTCATGCGGTCCATCGCTGCGGCGCAGACCAGCAACGCTTGGGTTGAATCGAGGCCACCCGATACACCGATGACCACTTTCTTCGCATTCATCGCCTCCAGGCGCCGCACCAAGCCTTGCACCTGGATGTCCAGCACCTCGCGGCAACGCGTTTCACGTTGCGCCGGATCACTTGGCACATACGGGAAGCGCTCATAGGTACGTTGCAAGTCAAGCCGCGCTGCGCCCGGCAGCGGCAGGTCGACCATGATGGTGCGAAACGCATCGATCCGATCGCGCTCCCTGGCGATCGATTGCCCGAAGGTGGTGAGCCGCACACGATCCTGCGCGATCCGATCGAGATCGACATCCGCGGTGACCAGTTGCGCCTGATAGGCGAAGCGCTCCGTCTCGGCCAGCACCGAGCCGTTCTCACAAATGAGTCCATGCCCGTCCCACGCGACCTCCGTGGTGGACTCGCCGAAGCCCGCGCCGCTGTACAGATACGCGGCAATACAACGGCCCGATTGATTCATGACGAGTTGACGGCGGTAGGCATCCTTGCCGATCGTGACCGGCGACCCTGACGGATTCACCAGCACGGTGGCACCGGCCAAGGAGGCATACGACGATGGCGGAATCGGCGTCCACAGGTCTTCGCAGACCTCGATATGCAATTTGAATTGCGGCTGTTGGGCGATCGAGAACAGCAGGCGCGAACCAAACGGAATGTTCTCTTCGCCGAGCAGATTGATGGTTGAGAACGGTGCGTAGTCACCCGGGGTGAAGTGCCGCATCTCGTAGAACTCAAGATAGTTCGGCAGATAGGTCTTGGGCGTGATGCCCCAGATGCGGCCGCGCGCAACCACCGCACAGCAGTTATAGAGCAGGCCATCCAGCTGTAATGGCAGTCCAACCACCGCCATGATGTTGATGCGTTTGGTGGCATCGCGCACACTGCGCAGCGCCTCAAGCGATGCATCGACCAGCGCACGCTGATGGAACAGGTCTTCGCATGAATAACCGGACAGCCCCAGTTCCGGGAACACCGCGAGCACCGCGTTGGCATCCTCTGCTTTGCCGAGTAGCTCGATCGTCTCCTTGGCGTTCGCGGCCGGATTGGCGATATGCACACGCGGAATCGCCGAGGCGACGCGCACATAGTTATGAGAATAGAGATTGAAGAACGACATAGGAAAATTGGGTCTTTATTGTTTTGCGATAAGGATCGGTGCGTGACGCGCGGTCACGAGTCGTTCAAGCGAAAAATAGGTGAAGGCAAGCGCCCCGTACACGGGCGTAAAAAATCCAACCAGCGGGATATGACCGATCGCGCCAAGTGCAATGCCAAGCCCCAACAGCGGGCCCTTGGCGCTTGCAACGACATGGGCGATCTCTGCTTTCGACGCATGCTCGGCGAGCGCATCGTAGCGGAACACGCGTTGATTGAAATAACCGAGCAGCACGACCGGAATAATCGGCCAGAACAACGGAATAAACCAAAGCGGCAGCGTGACGACCATCAATGCCGCGAGCCACAGGAGCGCCGCCACCGCATTCCATACGCTGCCAAGGATCGACCCGCCCTGCTTTCGCTCCAAGTGTGGATAGCTTTTCGCGGCGACGTGATTGACGACGATCGGCATTGCCAGCACGCCAATTACGAGCGTCGCGGTCATCAGCACCAATGGAATCGACAGGAGGATCATCAACATCCAGAGCAGCCCCGCCGCTATCAATGAGATCGGCCAGGTTGCGGTCACCGATCGGTAGAGGCTTGATTGATTGAGGAAGGCCTCGATGCCGGCGAACAATTGCGCACCGAATAAGAGGCTAAGGGTGACCCACAGCACCAGCGACAACGCAAGCGGCCAGATCATCAGCAGAAACATCTTCCGATGCATGAGCCCACTGCCCGCACGGGCCAGCGCTTGTGTGATGTCGTTCATGGTCCGGGTCGCGACTCAACGCTGGATAGTTTGCCACATTCTCGCCAGACGTTTGCTGGAGACGGGCATCGGCGTCTTCAACTCCTGCGCGAACAGCGACACGCGCAATTCCTCCAAGAGCCAGCGAAACTGATCGAGTTGCGGATCGCGTTCATCGGCCTGGCGGGCTTTCATGTCCTCCCGCTGCCATTCACGTTCGATCGGGACGAGCTCCATCATCAAGCGTTGGTCGCGGGTCGGATCGGTGCGTAGTTTTTCGAGTCTGACCGAGGCGCCATTGAGATAACGCGGATAGTGACTGAGCCGTTCAAACGGCGTATCAAGGATGAAGCCTGGCGCAAGCAGCCGGGCCAATTGCTCCTCGATATCTTTCACCACGGTTGGATTTGATTTGATGCCGGGCAATTTCTTGCGCAATACCTGGACGGCCGCCAACACATTGCCAAGCAGGCGCGCGATTTCATTGCCGATCAAGCCGAGGCGCGCACGGCCCTCTTCGGCTCGTCGCAGAAAATCGGCCTCGGTGCGCGGCCATGGTTCGCCCATACACGCACGCTCGAATGTCGCGGCCACCAGATCGCGCCGCAGCGCATTGGCATCGCCCAACACCGACAATTGCAGCGTCAGGGTTTGTTGCGAGGCGAAGGTCCGTTCGATGTACTTCGCTTGATCCTTCATATGCAGCAGGAACAAGCGCCGCAATCCGGCACGATGCGCCCGCAGCGCGCGGCTCGGTGCATCATGCACCTGCAAACTGACCGACTCGCCCTCATCGATCAGCGCCGGATAGCCGACCAAGGTTTCAGCACCGCGCCGGATCTCCATGATTTCCTCGAGATCGCCGAACGACCATGCGGTGATTCCCGTCATGCCGGAGCGCGGCTTGGCCAGCTCCGAGAAGCGCTCCTCGGCGCGACCGCCATGCTCAGAGCGGATCTGCGCGAGATTGCGGCCAAGCGCAAGCTGGCGCCCATGCTCATCGATCACCAAAAAATTCATGAACAGATGCACGCCGATCGTTTCCATGCGAAAGGAATCGACCGGAATCGTGACGTTCAGCTCGGTCCGCGCAAAACGAATGATCACGTCGAGCAAGGGCCCGCTGCCGGCCGCCTCAGCAACGACGAAGCGCTCGGCAAAGTCGGACGGCGTACCGAGGCGATGCCGCAATTTCTGCGGCAGCGAGCGCACGAGCTGCGCGACCTTCTCGCGGATGAGCCCCGGCACCAGCCATTCGCACTGTGCGGCATTCACCTGATTCAACGCGATGAGCGGAATGGTGAGCGTCACGCCATCGCGTGGCCCGCCCGGGTCATGGAGATAATCCACGGCAAAGACATGTCCGGCCATTTCCAGTTCGGACGGAAACTGCGCGGTGGTGATGCCCGCGGCTTCATGGCGCATGAGGTCTTCACGCTCAAGAAACAACAGGCGCCGGTTCTCGCGCTCGGCCTCGCTTCGCCAAGCGGTGAGCTTGGTATCGCTCCAGACGCCCTCTGGGATGCGGCTGTCGTAGAACGCATGGATCAGCTCGTCATCGACCAGCACATCGGGCCGGCGCGACTTGTGTTCCAACTGCTGGATTTCCGCGAGTAATTTCTGGTTATGCACGAAGAAGGGTGCGCGCGAATCGTAGTCGCCATCGACCAGCGCCTGGCGGATGAAAATCTTGCGGGCCTCACGCGGATTGATCGGCCCGAACGGCACGCGTCGATTGACGTAGAGCGGGATGCCATAGAGCGTCCCACGTTCCATCGCCACCACTTGCGCGGCTTTCTTTTCCCAATGCGGCTCCGATTGGGTCTTCTTCACCAGATGCGCGCCGACCTGCTCGATCCATTTCGGATCGATGCCCGCGACCGTGCGCGCGAATAGACGCGTCGTTTCGGTCAGCTCGGCGGCCATCACCCAGCGCGTGCCCTTCTTCGCCAAGTTGGAGCCTGGATGAACGTAGAACTTTATGCCGCGCGCACCCTGGTATCCGGCGTCTTCCCCCTTGAGACCGACGTTACCGAGCAAGCCGGTAAGCAACGCACGATGGATCGCAGCAAAGCGACTCGGGTCAAGCGAGGGCTCCTCGACCTGCCAGTTCATCTCGCCCACCAATTCCCGCAACTGAAACACCGTATCGCGCCATTCGCGCAAGCGGTTATACGAGAGAAACAGATCGCGGCAATGGCGATTCAGTTTGCGGCTGGACTCCTCTTCCAACGCGTCGATGAAGAATTTCCATAGCTTGAGAAAGCCCATGAAATCGGAACGCTCGTCATCGAACCGCTTTTGCGCCTCATCGGCTGCTTGCGCGCGTTCCATCGGACGATCACGCGGATCCTGCACCGACAGCGCCGCCGCAATGACGATCACCTCATTCAAACTGCCTTCCTTGTGCGCGGCGAAAATAATGCGGCCAACGCGCGGATCGACCGGCAATTTCGCCACTTGTCGCCCGATGTGGGTCAATCGGTGACTGCCATCGCCCTCAATCTCAATTGCACCTAACTCCTGCAAAAGCGCATAACCATCGGCGATCGCGCGCGACGAAGGTGGATCGATAAATGGAAATTCTTCCACATCCCCCAGCCCAAGCGAAAGCATTCGCAAGATGACGCCCGCAAGCGAGGATCGCAGGATCTCCGGATCGGTATATTCGGCACGCTTGGCATGGTCGTCTTCGGCGTAGAGGCGAATACAGATGCCGCTCGCCACGCGTCCGCAACGTCCCGCCCGCTGCTTGGCCGCCGCCTGCGAGATTCGCTCCACCTGCAACTGCTCGACTTTGTTGCGAAAGCTGTAGCGCTTGATGCGTGCGAAGCCCGTGTCGACCACATAGCGGATGCCGGGCACGGTGAGCGAGGTCTCGGCGACATTGGTGGCGAGCACGATGCGCCGGCCGCTATGCGACTTGAATACGCGCTCCTGGTCGTCGACCGACAGGCGCGCGTAAAGCGGCAAGAGCTCGGTGCCGCTTAGCTGATGCTTGCGCAACGCTTCGGTCGCTTCACGAATCTCGCGCTCACCGGGCAGAAACACCAGCACGTCCCCGGGACCTTGCCGCGCCAACTCATCGACCGCGGCGACGATGGCGTCGTTAATGTCGGCGTCATCTACCTCATCATCGACCGGCGGGCGGTACCGTATTTCCACCGGGAAGAGTCGCCCAGACACCTCGATGATCGGTGCATCGCCGAATTGCTTGGCAAACCGGTCGGCATCAATCGTGGCCGAGGTGATGATGAGCTTGAGATCGGGGCGACGCGGCAGTAGTTGCTTGATGTAGCCAAGCAGAAAATCGATGTTGAGGCTGCGCTCATGTGCCTCGTCGATGATGATCGTGTCGTACTGGCGCAGCTCCGGATCGGTCTGCGTCTCGGCGAGCAAGATGCCATCGGTCATCAGCTTCACATAGCTATCACGGCTCATCCGATCGTTGAAGCGGATCTTGAAGCCGACCGCCTTGCCTAATTCAGAGTTCAACTCCTGCGCGATGCGGGCCGCCGTCGCACGTGCCGCGATCCGCCGCGGTTGGGTGTGACCGATCAGCCCTTCGACGCCACGGCCGATAGACAGGCAAATCTTGGGCAACTGGGTAGTTTTGCCGGACCCCGTCTCGCCGCAGACGATGACGACCTGATGGTCGTTGATCGCGCGCGCGATATCGTCCCGGCGCATGCATACCGGCAGCTCGGCGGGGAATTCGGGTTTGGGCAGCAGCGCACGACGTCTACCCAATTCTTCAGGTGAACGGCGCACTCCCTCGGACCGGCCACGGCGCTGCATGGATCTAAGTCAGAACGGATCAGAGTCGAACGCGATCGGTCATGGGGTCAGGCCGTCTTGCGACGAGGCGCCCAGCATGCGCTCCACATAGCGGGCAATCAAATCGATTTCCAGATTCACAGTCGATCCGGCCTTGAGGTGCTTGAGCGTCGTCATGGCAAGCGTGTGCGGAATCAGATTGATGTCGAAGGTCGCACCGTGGACTCTATTGACGGTGAGGCTCACACCATTCACGGCGATCGAACCTTTCCTGGCAATGTATTTCGCGAGCTCACGCGGCGCCTCGATCACGAGAAGAAAGCTATCGCCGACTGGGTCGAATCGCTGCACCACGCCCACCCCATCGACATGCCCGGTAACCAGGTGCCCGCCCAGACGATCGGCGAGCGTCAGGGACTTCTCCAGATTCACTTCACCGGGCGCGCCGAGCCCCACCGTGCAGTCAATCGTTTCTTGGGACACCTCGACCACAAATGTGTTGGCCTCGAGGCCGATCGCCGTCAGACAGCAGCCATTCACCGCGATACTGTCGCCAAGCGCGACGTCCTTCAGGTCCAGGCGCCCCGCGTCGATCGTCAGCTTTGCGCCCTTGGGGCGTGGTTCCACTTTGGTGATTCGCCCAACCGCGGCAACAAGTCCAGTAAACATGGGGGATTCGGCGTTTCTCTATGAGCATGGATGATATATGAGCGGCGCCCCGCCGGCGGCCCGCCGTCGGGTTGATTTTCCCTCTTTACATGTGGCGCGAGTAAGGGCACGCTCGCCCCTTTCCAATTTAGTCCGCCACGCCGATCGGAGCCCCATCCCCATGAAATTCAGATTCCCGGTAGTCATCATCGACGAAGATTGGCGAGCGGAGTCAGCCAGCGGCCTTGGCGTTCGCGCACTGGCCAAGGCGATCGAGGAACAAGGCTGGGAAGTCGTGGGCGGATTCACCTATGTCGATGTCGCCATGGTGGCGAACCAGGCGGCACGCGCATCGGCCTTTATCGTCTCGATCGACGACGAGGAAATCAGCGAAGACGGCATCGAGAGCAAGGCCATTCAGGAACTGCAGAAGTTCATCATTGAGACCCGCAGGCGCAATGCGGATATCCCGATCTTCCTGTTTGGCGAGACCCGCACCTCCAAGCACATCCCGAACAACATCCTGAAGGAGCTGCACGGCTTCATTCATATGTTCGAGGACACCCCCGAATTCGTTGCGCGCTACATCATTCGGGAGTGCACCAACTACCTGGGCTCGCTTTCCCCGCCCTTTTTCAAGGCGCTGGTGCACTACGCCAATGACGGCTCTTATTCATGGCACTGTCCCGGCCATTCCGGTGGCGTCGCGTTCCTGAAGAGCCCGGTCGGACAAATGTTCCATCAGTTCTTCGGCGAGAACATGCTGCGCGCCGACGTGTGCAACGCGGTGGATGAACTGGGGCAACTGCTCGATCACTCAGGGCCGGTGGCCGCTTCCGAGCGCAATGCCGCGCGCATCTTCCATGCGGATCATCTGTTTTTTGTTACCAACGGCACCTCCACCTCGAACAAGATCGTGTGGCATTCGGCGGTGGGGACCGATGACGTGGTCCTGGTCGATCGCAATTGCCACAAATCGGTGCTGCATGCGCTCATGATGACCGGCACGCTGCCGATCTTTTTCCAGCCGACCCGCAATCACCTCGGCATCATCGGCCCTATTCCGCTCGAAGAATTCGAGCCGAAGAACATCCAGAAGAAAATCGATGCGAATCCATTGATTCGGGACAAAACGATTCGACCACGTGTTCTGACGCTCACCCAATCGACCTATGACGGGGTGATCTACAACGTCGAGACGATCAAGAAAACGATCGGCAACTATATCGAGAATCTGCATTTCGATGAAGCCTGGTTGCCGCATGCGACATTTCATCCGTTCTATCATGAGTTCCATGCGATCGGACCGAATCGTCCGCGCTCGAAAGACGCGATGGTGTTCGCCACGCAGTCGACGCACAAATTGCTCGCCGGCCTCTCGCAGGCTTCGCAGATCCTGGTGCAGGAATCCGAATCGCGCAAGCTCGACAAGTACCGCTTCAATGAAGCGTTTCTGATGCATACCTCCACCAGTCCGCAATACGCGATCATCGCCTCCTGCGACGTCGCGGCAGCGATGATGGAGCCGCCCGGTGGCATGGCCCTGGTGGAAGAATCGATTTTCGAGTCGTTGGAATTCCGGCGCGCCATGCGCAAAGTCGACGCCGAGTTCGGCAAAGACTGGTGGTTCCAGGTCTGGGGCCCGAAGGATCTCTCCGACAACGGCATCGGTAAGCGCGAAGACTGGTTCCTCAAATCGAGCGATCGCTGGCATGGCTTTGGCAAACTCGAACAAAGCTTCAATATGCTGGACCCGATCAAAGCGACCATCGTCACGCCGGGTCTCGATATCAACGGTCGCTTCGCGGCCTGGGGTGTACCCGCCGCGATCGTCACGAAATATCTCGCTGAGCATGGCGTTATCGTCGAGAAGACCGGCCTCTATTCATTCCTCGTGATGTTTACCATCGGCATCACGAAAGGCCGCTGGAATTCGCTCGTCACCGAACTCCAGCAGTTCAAGATGGACTTCGACACCAATCAGCCGATCTGGCGTGTCATGCCAGACTTCGTGCAGGCGCATCCGCAGTACGAGCGGATCGGCTTACGCGACTTGTCGCTCCAGATTCACGAGGAGTACAAGATGCATGATGTGGCGCGGGTGACGACCGAAATGTATCTATCGAAAATGGAACCGGTGATGCGGCCATCGGATGCCTTCGAGTGTCTCGCGCATCGCAAAGTCGACCGCGTGCCGATCGATGATCTTGAAGGGCGCGTCACGACGATGCTGGTGACCCCCTATCCGCCGGGTATTCCGCTCCTCATTCCCGGTGAGCGCTTCAACCGCGCGATCGTGGACTACCTGCAATTCGCGCGTCTTTTCAATGAGCGTTTTCCAGGCTTCAATACCGATGTGCACGGTCTGGTCGTCAAGACCGATAAGGGACATCGGCAATACTTCGTGGATTGCGTGCGATAGAAGCGAGGCCGGCCGCTTAGCGCACCACTCGCGCAATCATCCGCACGTCCGGACCGACCATTCGCACATCGCGAATGGTCAAGCGCACCTGCTCATCCAGTGATTGAAGCGCTGGCAGGTTGAACATCCCTTGCCCGGCATCACCGATGAGGCTGGGCGCAAGATAGGCGACGATCTCGTCGATCAGTCCTTCCCGGATCAGCGAGCCATTTAACTTGTTGCCGGCTTCGACATGGATCTCGTTCCAGCCACGACGGCCAAGCTCGGTGAGCAAGTCGGGCAGCTCCACCTTGCCGTGCGCATTAGGCATGACCAAGACTTCGGCGCCGATCGATTTGAGCGCTTGGATCTTCGCCGTGTCATCGATTGCGCCCGCCACCAGCACATTGCCGCCTGTGAGTACCTTCGCATCGAGCGCAACCTCGAACCGTGAATCGACCAGCACACGCAGTGGCTGGCGCGTGGTCGCAACATCGCGCACGGTGAGTTGAGGATTGTCATCGCGGACCGTCCCGATGCCAGTCAAAACAACGCATGCTCGCGCACGAAAATGATGGCCGTCTTGGCGCGCCTCGGCGTGCGTAATCCATTGACTCTTGCCGTTTGCAAGCGCGGTGCGGCCATCGAGGCTGGCCGCCACTTTCAGTCGCACCCAGGGGCGCCCGCGGGTATGCCGTGCAAAAAAGCCGATATTGAGTTCGCGCGCCTCTTCATCCAGCAGACCGAACTCGACGGCAATCCCAGCGGCTCGTAGACGTTCAGCACCATCACGCGCAATCGGATTCGGATCGCGACTCGCTGCGACCACGCGCGCGACCTTTGCATCGATCAGCGCATTGACGCAAGGCGGTGTCCGTCCGAAATGATTACAGGGTTCCAGCGTGACATAGGCGGTTGCACCGGCCGCATCGCCGCCTGCTTGTTGAAGGGCCGCGACTTCTGCATGCGCTTCGCCCGGGCGAACATGCCAGCCTTCGCCAACCACTTGCCTATTGCGGACGATGACGCAACCGACGCGCGGATTCGGGCTGGTGGTATAGAGCGCACGCTCGGCGAGCGACAACGCGCGGGCCATGTAAGCACGGTCTTCCTCGTTGAAGGCCGGCGCGTCGTTTGGATCGTTGGCCACCACGCGCAATCGCCGCCGTCAGGACGACTTGGAAGACTTCGCCGGTTGTGACGCTCGGGTCACGCGCGTGCGTTTGAAGCCAGGGCGTTTTACTTCGAGCACCTTTTCGCGGAAATCATCGACGCGCTGGAAGTCTTCATAGACCGAGGCAAACCGGATGTAGGCGACATCATCCATTTTCTTCAATTCGCGCATGACCATCTCACCGATCACGCGCGAGGCCACTTCGCGCTCGCCTAACGCAAGCAGCCGTTGTTCAAGCCGATTGATCGCTGCGTCCACATATTCGGTGGGCACCGGCCGCTTGTGCAATGCGCGCGAAAAACCAACGCGAACCTTCTCCCGATCATACGCAGTGCGATAACCGCTTGCCTTCACGACCATCGGCAAATTGAGCTCCACGCGCTCATAGGTCGTAAAGCGTTTGATGCAGCTCTTGCATTCACGACGCCGGCGAACCGTATCGCCATCATCGGAGATGCGCGAATCGATGACGGCGGTGTCTTCAGTGGCGCAGTAGGCGCACTTCAAAGGGCGAACTCGCCAGCATCAAGCATTGGGATAGACCGGAAACTTCACGCAGAGCTTTTTCACATGATTCGCGACGCGCTGAAGCGTGGCGGGATTCTTCGGATCGTCCAGCACGTCAGCGATGAGATGGGCCACCTGCTCGGCCTCAATTTCCTCGAAGCCGCGCGTCGTAAGCGCCGCCGAGCCGATCCGAATGCCGCTCGTCACGAATGGCTTCTGCGGATCATTCGGTATCGCGTTTTTGTTGACCGTCATATGAGCAAGACCGAGCGCGGTTTCGGCATCTTTGCCGGTAATGTTTTTCGAAC
This sequence comes from Klebsiella pneumoniae, assembly GCA_945906755.1. Taxonomy (GTDB): domain Bacteria; phylum Pseudomonadota; class Gammaproteobacteria; order Burkholderiales; family SG8-39; genus SHXR01. The sequence goes on from CAMDRJ010000028.1 coordinate 19,406, forward strand.
GCAGATCAAGGAGGAACATATGGCACTCGGTACGCCCGGAGACCACACGCAGACCACGTTCCTCTTGCAACACTTTCGCCATCACGCGCGCATTGTTCAAGACCTCTTCCTGATAGGCGCGGAAGGGCTTGGTCATCGCCTCACGAAACGCGACCGCCTTGGCGGCGATGACATGCATCAAGGGCCCTCCCTGGATGCCCGGAAAAATCGTGCTGTTGACTGCTTTTTCCTGCGCCATACCGGCCAGGATGAACCCGCCGCGTGGGCCGCGTAAGGTTTTGTGCGTCGTGCTGGTCACGAAATCGGCAATGCCCACCGGGCTTGGGTAAAAACCGGTTGCCACCAGTCCTGCGTAATGCGCGATATCGGCCATGAAATACGCACCGACTTCATCGGCGATCGCACGAAAGCGCTTCCAATCGATCTGCAATGAATACGCTGAGGCGCCCGCCACGATCATCTTCGGCTTATGGCCTTTGGCGAGATGCAGCACCTGCTCATAATCGATTTCCTCGCGCTCATTCAAGCCGTAGCCGACCCCATGGTAGGTCTTGCCCGACATGTTAACGCTCGCGCCATGCGTGAGATGGCCGCCATGCGCGAGTGACATGCCAAGAATCGTGTCGCCGGGTTTCAGGACGGCCCCGTACACCGCCTGGTTAGCCTGCGAGCCGGAATGCGGCTGCACATTGGCCATTTCCGCGCCGAACAGCTGCTTGACGCGATCGATCGCCAGTTGTTCGGCGACATCGACATGTTCACAGCCGCCGTAGTAACGCTTGCCCGGATAGCCCTCGGCATACTTATTGGTGAGCACCGAACCTTGGGCCGCGAGCACGGCGGGGCTCACGTAATTTTCCGAGGCGATCAACTCGATGTGATCTTCCTGGCGGGTCGTTTCCGCCGCGATCACGCGTGCGATCTCTGGGTCGACTTCACTCAACGGCGTAGGTTTGAAAGCCACGATGAATTCCGGCAAGAGAGCTTGAGAATCAACATCTTAACATGCGGGTTTGGCGCCTAAGCGCCCAGTCCCTCCAAGTGACTCACATCCCCCCACACATCGAGGGCCCAGCGCGATTCGACATAGCGAAAGCGATTGATGCTCGCATTGAGCAGCGCGTATTCGCGGCGCTCGTCGAGTTCAATGCGCATCACATGTCTGTAGAGCATCCCGACCACACCGCCATGCGTGACAATAATGATACGTCGGCCCTCATGCGTGACGGCAATATCGGTGAGCGCGCGTACCACGCGATCGGAAAACGCCCGCGGGCTTTCCGCCTTGGCTTGGCGCGAAATCCGGCTCGCGCGCGTTCATGCGTCGCCACGCCTCGGGAAATTTGTGCTCGACCTCGGCCCAGGTGTGCCCCTCTAACTCGCCATAACTGCGCTCACGCAGGCGCGCATCGAATAGCACCTGCGCACCGGTAGCCTGCGCGATCGCAGCGGCCGTATCGCGCGTGCGACCCAGATCGCTCGACAGAATCGTATCGATCGTTTCGCCGCTCAACAGTTTGGCGGTCGCTTCGGCCTGTGAACGGCCAAGATCACTCAATGGGCTGTCGGTCTGCCCCTGCAAGCGCCCGGCACGATTCCAGGTCGTCTCACCATGACGAATCAAGATCATCGGCGTTATGCCGCCGGCCAACGCGCCTTGGGTCACTCGCCGACCCCTAGCCATTTTTCATAACCACCATTGCGTGCAGTCGGCGCGATCAGATCGCAAGTATCCGCAGGCGCGCTCTTCGGTGTGATCGCATAGCGGCCCAATTCATTGCGCCGGAATGCATGCAAGGCGATCCGCTGATCGACCCGCAGCTGCTGAACGATGCCATCGAACGACTTGCCGTCCACTTTCAGGCTATCGATCGCAACGAGAATGTCGCCGGGCGCAAGGCCTGCCGCTTGTGCGGGACTGCCCTCCAAGACGTGCGTCACCTTGATTTCACTCCCTTCGGTGGCGGTGCGCAGACCAAGCCATACGGCGCGCTGACGTTGCGTTGGTTCGGTGACGGTAACAACGCCCCCGCGATCGGTCGACGTGTGGGCCGGCCGCACCTTCATTTTCACGCCGATTGAATTCAGCACACGCGTCAGCGGCAGCTCATCCGTACCATGCACGGCACTCGCGAAGAACGGACCAAACTTCGAACCGGTCACTTCATCCACCGCCTGTTCAACCCCGTCTTCGGGCACGCCAACACCAGTCTTGCCGTAGCGCTCCCATAACAGCCGCATCACATCATCGAGTGACTTCCTCTGCTTGGTGCGTGCCCGGATCGCCAAATCGAGACACAATCCGACCAAGCTGCCTTTCAGGTAGTAACTCACCACCGCATTCGGCGTGTTCTCGTCTTGCCGATAGTATTTCGACCACGCATCGAAACTCGATTCGGCGACGCTTTGTCGCAGCCGCCCGGGATTGCGCAAGAGGCTCGTGATGTTGCGGGCAAGCGTGGTGAGATAGTCTTTACGCGATATCAATCCCGCGCGGACCAGCAACAAATCATCGTAGTACGAGGTGAGCCCTTCAAAGGCCCAGAGCAGCGAGGTGTAGTTCTCGCGATCGAGATCGTAGGGCGCGAAGGCGGCGGGCTTGATGCGCTTCACATTCCAGGTATGAAAATATTCGTGACTCACCAGGCCAAGAAAGGTTCGATAGGCCTCGGTCGGCTCGCGCATAGCGGCGCGCGGCAGATCGTTGCGACCACAAATCAGCGCGGTCGATGCGCGGTGTTCGAGCCCACCATAGCCTTCGGGCACCGCGTTGACGAAAAAGACATAGCGGCTCATCGGCGCCGGTTCACCGAAAAACCGTATCTGCGCCTCGCAAATCCTGCGGACGTCGTTGACCAATCGGTGCATATCGGTCTCATGACGACCGGTAATCGCGATGGTATGCGGCACACCACAGGCACGAAACGTAGCGATGGTGGGCGTCCCCATTTCCACCGGATGGTCGATCAATTCGTCATAGTCCACCGCGCGGTAGTTGCCGAAGCCCTGTTTATCCGTCTTCGTCGGCGTCATGGCGGTGACCAGCCGCCATGAGGGTCCGCGCGCCCCGGCCGGGACCGCAAAGACCACCTCGATTGGACGCTCTTCCTGACCGAGCGCGCGCAGGAACACACAGGTGCCATTCAGAAAGCCGCGCGTCCCATCGAGGAACGCGCCACGGACGGAGGCGTCATGCGCGAATACTTCAATCGTGACGGTAAGTGGGCCATTCACTGGAGCTGCGCGCCAAGTGTGTTTGTCGAGCTTCTCAAGCGCCACCGCGCGTCGCCCCGCGGTGGCACGGATTGAGACGATGTTTTTGGCGAATTCGCGAATCATGTAGCTGCCCGGAATCCAGGCGGGCAACGCGAATTGCTGCCCTTCCGGATCAGGGGTCAGAACCTCGCAATCGACCGCGAACAAGTGTGCTTCCGGGCGCGCGGCGCGTAGCGTGTAACGAATGGATTCGTTCATCGAATCACCAACGCGATGCACCGGTGCGCGCGCAACTCTGATTTCATCATGACAACCCCTTCCGACCATGCGGACTTGAATTCACGCGCATTCTGGGGGTTGCGACCGGTTATTGTCACGCCCGGGTACTACCGGACAATCGAAAAACCCAGTCGAATCTGCGATGCGCGACGCAGGTTGTAGTCGAGCAGGCTCTCGCCATAGCCGCTGAAGTACTGTAGATGAAGGAAGCCGCCCGCATCGGCGAGAATCCGGCGCCTGATCGGATAGGTCAGATCAACTTGCCATGACCCCATCGTTTGCGTTCCTTTGCGCCATGTCGTGGACGCTTCGATACCGTCGTACTTTCCAAGGCGCATACTAAGATCGCCATAGCCACGGTATGCAGCGATATCTGGATTGTCTGAGCGCTCGAAGTAACTGATGAGCTTCGGCCACAGCACCAAATACATGTCCTTGCCGATATTGATGCGCCAGCGCGTGCGCACGAAGATGACATTGATAGACCGAGAATCGAGGCCGGCCCGACCATTGGACTCTTAATCCGACGCCGGCCGCAAACGATAGTCGTTGTTGGCCATCCGGTGATCGCCAGAAGTTATCTTCATGATAGAAAAAACTCGGCCGGTAACTCGTGTCGCGAAATGGCGCGGACTCACCACCGATATCCCAAAGGGAGGTCTGCGTATACCCGAAGTGAAGCTTTCCCAATAGCGGCAAGAATTGGGTGAGGGCACTTTCATCATCAAACAATCGGTACTTGAACGACAGTTGGAGTTTCGCCGAAGTTTCGTTGCGGCGACCGACAATGATGTACAGGGGCTCATGCGTCGACAGAACGGGCGGGCGCGGATCGAGGTCTGGATCTTGGGCAACGGCCTGCTGTGCACTCGCTATAGCTGGCGCACTGAGCAAGAGACTCAGCAGCAAGAACCGCAGCACCGTCATTGCGGCAGATCGTCGGGCGTATCGATATCGCGAATCACGCCCGGATCAGTACACGAAATCAACGCAATAGGATCGCGCTTCAGAATTCGCCGCGCACCCTCGTCGCCACTCAATTGCGATAGTTCGGCACGGTAGCCCGAGGAGAACCCAACCGGATGGCCACGCTCGCCGCCATATTGCGTTGCGACGATCGGATGTCCCGCCTCAATGCCCGCAGCCACCATGCGAATCGATGCCGGCAGAATAAATGGCATATCGGCCAGCGCGACCACCCAGCCATCCGCATGAGTCGTGGCCCGAATCCCCTCGGCAAGACTTGCCCCCATGCCAAGATGCGCGCTCTCGCAAATGACGACGCGAAGCCCCGCTGCACCCAACGCAGCAGCGAGTTCTGGAACATCGGGCCGCACCACTGCGATCGAATCAGGCAATGCGGCGAGCAAATTGCGCCCGGCGGTGACTGCGACGAACGTCCCGTCAGGCAGACGCTGGATCAGTTTGTTGGCGCCGTAGCGCCGCGAAAAACCGGCGGCGAGCAGAACTCCGACAATAGGCATCAGTGTCCGTAGCAGGCGACCGCGACCACGCTACCGCGCCGGTCGCGGGTAGCGCTCATCAATTCGCCGGCACCGCGCAACCGGCCGTCATGTTGGTTTTTTCGGGCGCAATCAATTCAGGAAGCTTGACGCCGCGGCGGACCGCCGTCATCTCGGCGACGATGGAAAGGGCAATCTCAGGCGGGGTCTTGCCGCCCAGCTTGAGCCCGACTGGACCACGCAGCCGCGCGATTTCGTCGGCCGATAAATCGAATTCCAGGAGACGTTTGCGGCGGTTGTCGTTGTTCTTGGTCGAGCCCAGAGCGCCCACATAGAACGCCGGCGATTTCAGCGCTTCCATCAGCGCGAGATCATCGAGCTTTGGATCATGGGTCAATGCGACCACCGCGGAATGGCCGTCCATGTTCATTTCGAGCACCACGTCATCGGGCATGTTGCGGGTAAGCGTCACACCTTCGAGATCCCACTCATCCATATACTCTTCGCGCGGATCGCACACCGTCACATGGTAGTCGAGCGCCATCGCAAAATTGGCGAGATAGCGCGACACCTGTCCCGCGCCGATCATCAGGAGCCGCCAGCGTGGGCCATGCACCGTCTTCAGCACGCTGCCATCGTAAGTCAGCTCGTCGGACCACTTGCCCGATTGCAGCGTGACATCGCCGGTTTTCATATCAAGCATGCGCGCCACCAGCTCATGCTTCTCGATGATCGCAAGCAACTCGGGCAATTTTGAGCGGGCCGAAATCGGCTCGAGCACCAGTTCGAGCGTGCCGCCACAAGGCAAACCATATCGGGTTGCCTGCTCGGTGGTGACACCGTAGACGGCTTCTTCCGGCTTGGTCGCCGCGAGCTGCTTGGCCTTCACCTTGTCGATCAGATCGTCTTCAACGCAGCCACCCGATACCGAACCCATGACATGTCCATCGTCGCGAATAACGGTCATCGCCCCGACCGGACGCGGCGCAGAACCCCACGTCTTGACGATCGTGACCAAGGTGACGGCGTGCCCGGCGTCCAACCAATTCACCGCACTCTTTACGACTTCGAGATCGACGCTATCCATGATTCCCTCGCGAAAAAATTTGTCTGCTGATCCGGCCGGCCCGGGCAGGGTGAGCCCCTCGTCGTACCGGCTTCCAGCGATGAATGAAGCCTAGTATGTCGATCCGTACCGGTCAAGCGGCGCGGACCATTTAGACCCCGATTTCACGTGGATTGGGGCGAATCGGGCGAATTCAAGGGCACCAATGGTCAAGCGGTATGGTCAGCGGGCTATATCGGTATGCAAAAAGGTGGTTTTCCGATCACCGCGCGGAGCATTCTCGCGGCCGGATCGGCTCGTCCGCGCAGTTGTTCTACACTTCCACCAGGCACGACTTTGATAGGAGACCCGCCATGACCGATGCAGTGATCGTTTCCACCGCCCGCACGCCG
>CAMDRJ010000029.1 GCA_945906755.1 Klebsiella pneumoniae
ATCACCCACTCGACTTCCTGAAGACCCGGAAAAATAGAAGGTCCTAATTTGTAGTGGCTGTTATCTCGCCGTGAAAATAAGGGGGAAACATGAAGGTGGAGACAATGTCGGCGGTTGCGCGTTCGTGCGCATTTGTAGTCGTGCTGCTAATTGGACTCGCAGGGTGCGATGGGGGGGCACTAGCGCTACCAGTGGCGCAAGTCCTTCTGGAGGTGGCGGCGGCGGCACGCTAACGTCGGCGCAGGCGCTCGATCAGGCGCGCGTTTTCTTGGCATCGCACGATGCATCGCTGACCGTCATCGCAGCGACCGGAGCTGCGTTCTACGCCAACTACGATGGCTGCTACCGCGAACTTGGCCGTGACAGGCCGTATTTGGTCAGCAATTTTGACAGTCCCAATAATATTTCCTCGCGGGATGGTCGTGCATTTCTCAGGAACTCGACGCGGGCGAATGTCGTACTTGATGCCCTTCGCACTGCAACCAACCCGGATGGCTCATCGCGCACCGAGATTGATATCTCGTACGATGTTTCCTACACAGCGGAAGGCACCGCAACGCGCCTGAGCAATACCCTGGTCACCGGAAGTACTACTGGGTTATGCGCTGCTGGCGAGAACAAATCTGCTTGGCGCTTCCTCGGCGATAGAAAGATTGCATATCACGATGTCGTTGCGTTGAACTACCTGACCCAAAACTACGCAATCGGAACTGGCGTAAAAACCACCGAAACGGCGAGGCGTGCCATTCGTTTCGACGTGCGAGATCCGAACAACCTACTGACGTACGCGGTAGTGTCTCGCACGCTCCCGAACGGGCAATCGTGGGCAGTGAAGCTAATTTCGCCCCGCTTACTGGCAAGCGATCCGCTGCTGGCAGGAAAGACGGGAAATTTTTTGTCCGGACTTACGAACGAAGACTCTTTTCGGCTGTGTACGGATTCAGCCGGCGCGATTGTTAACGCCGCATTGGTTGACTGCAGTCTAGGATCTAACACAACCGATATGGGGTCGAACGTCATCGGCGCACCTAATTTGGCGAATCTTACGTCGGGCAACATCAGTAACGGTGACAATAGTTTCACGGCATTTCAATTTACAGTCGGCGAGGTGTACACCTTCCAGCTCTACAGCGACAATGGCTGGATGACCGTGAATGGTCAATTGGGTAAGACGCCCATCGCGACGTACACGCAAACGTTGACGCGATTGCCGTATACGTTCGCGGAGTTGTTCGGCCCGCCGCCGACATTTTTCGTGGCGATTCCCGGATCCAAGACGCTAACCGATGCGCAAATCGGCGCGGCAATCACTGGACCAACAGGCGCCCCGCTCGACCAGGTATTTCCAGGCTGGTCCGCGCTTCCAGATGGGGGGAAGTTTGGACGCGCGTCGACTTTCCTGTTTACGCAAGGTCCCGCTGCGTTGGCGCCTAGCCCCGCGTTTTATCCGGCAGTTCGAACCACCGATTTGTATTTTCCTGTTGCCAATTCTGCTTCAACAGCTTCGGTGCTGCTAGCGATACCTAACGTTCCTACAAGCATGCGTGCGCGGACGAATGGGCTGATCACAACGATTCTAGTGGATCGTGGAGCGCGCCAATTTCGCATTACAGAAAGTTGGCAATAAAGAAGAAATTGGCTGCCGAAGTAGTGGGTATATCGAGGTTGGCGTAAAGTGTCCGGGTAATCCCGAGGAGCTGATATGCCAACCGACCTCCCAGTCGAAATTCGCCACATCAATGACATGCCCTGGGAAACGCTGCGCTTCCCGGGGCAACTGAGCAAGATGCTGTTCCATCCGCGGCCGGAGCGACCCACCGAGCCCAATGCGGGATTCGTGCGCTATGAGCCGGGCGCGAATCATCCGTTGCATCGGCATGATTTCGCGCAGATCTGGTACGTCCTCGAAGGTACGTTCAAGATCGGCGAGCGCGTGGTGCAGCCGGGGGCAATGCTCTTCTATCCCGACCCGCACTTTGAAGAGGCGCTGTCCACCGAGACCGGGGGCCTGATGCTGTTCGTGCAGTATCAAGGTCCGACGACCGGCAAAGGCCCCATCTACGACGGGCGCTTCAACGTCGCTGAGAGAAAGTCGCTTTCGGAAGAGTGCCTCGACGTTTGAACCGCCTACTCCGGTTCGATACCCGCCGTCTTCAGCACCTTCGCAATGGCTGGCCGCTCGACCCTCGCCAACTCGTGGATGCGTTCCGGCGCGCTATGGGCCGTCGTGACGCCCAGGCTGAAATAGCGCTCTTGCACCTCAGGCAGTTTCATCACGCGCGCTAGCTCGGCATTCAATCGATTGACCACTTCCGCTGATGCACCTCTTGGAGCGACGACCGCCCACCAGGTATCCGCGGTAAAGCCGCCTGCACCGGCTTCGGCCATCGTCGGCAGATCGGGTAACACGCTGGATCGTGTGGCGCTGGTGACGGCGATGGCGCGTAGTCGCCCGCTCTTGATGTGCGGCACCGCCGGGACCATATCGGAAAAGATCACATGCAACTGTCCGGCAACGAGATCGGCAATTGCTTGACCGGTCCCTTTGTACGGGACGTGCGTGAGATCGGTCCCGGTGACCGTCTTGAACATTTCAGCGCTGATGTGGGAAATGATGCCGCGTCCGCCGGAGCCGTAATTGATGTGTCCGGGTTTTGCTTTTGCGAGGTTGATCAAATCTTGCACGGTATGGACCGGGACGGACGGATGCACGACGAGCACTTGCGTCGCCATGGCGACCAACGAGATCGGCTGAAAATCTCTGTCCGGGTCGTACGGTAGCTTCTTGAACAAATACGGATTGATCGTGTAGATGCCGTTGTTGCTCATGATGATCGTGTAGCCATCGGCAGGCGCTTTGGCGGCGATTTCATGGCCGATGTTGCCGCTGGCGCCCGGACGGTTTTCTACGACGACCGTCTGGCCAAGTCCTTCGGTCATTTTTGCCGCGAGCAGGCGTGACAACACATCGGACGTTCCCCCAGACGGGAAGGGCGCGATGAACCGGATGGGTTTGACCGGGTACGCCCCCTGTGCGACGACGGTAAATGACGCAAACGTGCATATGATCAGGACAGCGAGTCGTTTGAAAAGTAAGCCGAGCATGCGTGCCTCCAAGGTCCGTTCAAGATGAGAATTAAAGCGTTGCTCGGAGCATGCCACAATGATCGATTCGGTTTCCAGCCGCCATCATCCACTCAGCAAGGTACCAACATGAAAGCTGTCGCGCTCACCCGTTATCTGCCGATTACCGATCCTGAATCGCTCATCGATGTGACGCTGCCGGATCCAAAGCCCGCCGGTCGGGATCTCCTGGTCCGCGTGGCAGCGATATCGGTTAATCCGGTCGATACCAAGCAGCGCGCACCCAGCAGCAAAGTCGAGGCGCAACCGCGCGTGTTGGGCTGGGATGCGGCCGGGACAGTCGTTGCCATCGGATCAGATTGTTCGCTGTTCAAGCCGGGTGATGAGGTCTATTACGCGGGCGACATCACGAGGGCCGGCTCGAACAGCGAGCTGCAGCTCATCGACGAGCGCATCGTCGCGAAAAAACCGAAGTCGATGGACTTCGCGCAAGCCGCGGCGATTCCTCTCACCGCGATCACCGCATGGGAAGCTTATTTCGATCGGATGAAGATCGATTTGGGCGGCAAGCATCGCGGCGCGAGTCTGCTCATCATCGGCGGCGCAGGCGGCGTGGGATCGATCGGCATCCAGATCGCGAAGATTGCCGGGCTCAAAGTGATCGCAACCGCTTCCCGGCCTGAGACCGTGTCGTGGTGCAAGGAACTCGGGGCCGATCATGTCATCGACCATTCCAAGCCGATGCGCCAGCAGGTCGAAGCGCTTGGCATGCAGTTCGTCGACTACATCGCCAACTACGCCGATACCGATCGCTACTGGGAACAGATGGGCGATCTGGTCGCCCCGCAAGGTGCGATCTGCATGATTGTCGGCAACAAGGGGCCGCTGCCGCCCGATGCGTTTCGTGCCAAGAGCGCGGCAATCTGCTGGGAATTGATGTTTACGCGGCCGCGATTCAAGACAGCCGACATGATCGAACAGCATCGCCTGCTCACGCAGGTGGCGACATGGATCGATGCCGGCCGCATTCGCGGCACCTTGAAAGAAACCCTGCGCCCGATCAACGCGGCCAATCTGCGGGCCGCGCACGCCAAGCTCGAATCGGGCAAGACCATCGGCAAAGTCGTCGTCGCGGGTTGGAGTTAGTACCCGGCGCCCCGCCCGCGCGCAAATTGTCAGCGCGCTGTTTCATAGCGCTGATCATCATCGGGCTGTAGCGCCGCGCGGTATCGCGGCAGTCAAAAGCCAACGTTTGCCTCATTCGGCACGCGATCAAACCGTTCGTTCGTCGTGATTACCCGTATACATCTCACAGGTAGCGTTTATTGAACCGAAGGGTTGTGTAGTCACACGCATCAAATACGAATTGAAGCTTTGACAACCAAACGAGGTGGACGATGAACACGATTACCCAAGGTTTGTCACACAGGCTGCTTGCACTGCCGGCGCTTGAGCCGGTGCGCACGATGCCTGCATGGCCCGAGAAGACCTACCAATCGGTGCAGGATGCGCGGCCCGATCAATCCGCGACCTGGGCGTTCCCGAAATCCTATGAACCACTTTCTGCAAATGATCTGATCGCGTAGTGCCAAGGCAAGCGATGCACGCAGAGTTTTGAAACGGCAACAGAATATGTTTAGACCCCGCACGAAACAACCTTCAGCAGCCGGGCATGGCGCCCAGCGATGGCGCCGCGAATCCTGGTTGGTGGCAGCGCGCCCCCGACTTGCGAGCGAGACCCCTACACCAGCGCAGCGCAGCCCGATCAATCGATTGAAAGAATTCGCCGCGACTTCCGATGCTGCATCGGAATACGAACGCGAAGCTGATTTGGTGGCTTAGTCCGTCGTCGAGCGCGGCGCTCGACGAGCCCTTCCGCAGTACGCCCGATCAATGGAAGACTGGATCGATCAGGGCTATACTTATTTCAAGTCACGACTAATCGAGACGTGCCATGGAAGCAGCGTTGGTCATTGAGCCCGCAGCGCTTGCCGCGCGTTGGGCGGAGCTTTGCAATGATCCGGAAAGCCCTGATTATTTCGAGCTTACTCAATACGGAGAGATCGTCTTGAGCCCGCGACCTTCCACTGTACATCAGCGTTTCGCCTTTCAAGTGGCAAGTACCATGCAGACGATGCTCGGCCCCGAGGCGACTACCGAGGTCGGCGTCTTGACCGATCAGGGCGTACGGGTCCCCGACGCTGTATGGATGCCACCCGAACGGTGGAAGGCCGCCAACAACGCGACACCCCTGCCAACGGTGCCCGATATTTGCGTCGAGGTGCTCTCACCTGGCAATACGCGCGCCGAAATCGAAATGAAAAAAGGCGCCTACCTGCGCAGTGGCGCGCGCGAGGTCGTGATCGTCAACATCGATGGATCGGTCGAATTCTTCGGGCCGGAGGGCAAGCGATCGGCCAGCATCTACGCGCTGGTTTTCGATCTCATTGGCAAATAGCGATACGGATCGAGCGCACTACCAAAGCGCTCGAAACTGGGTCGCCACCACATCTTCGAAGCGCGACGGCCCATTCAGAATGCCCATGTTCCTGCCGAACGCATTCAGCGCATCGATCTTCGCGGCGGAAATCGACGGATCGTAAAACGGTGCATCGCGCCGAATAAGCTCAGCGATGAGGCTGGTCTCAAACGCCGGGAAGTGTTTGCGTGCGGCTTCAGTCGCGCATGATGGGTCCGCCTTCAATGCTTTTTGAGCGCCGATGATCGCGCGTGTTGCGGCGGCAACCACTTCGGGTTCTTTATCAATGCGCGCCTGCGTCGCGACAAACGCAGCGAACGTATAGTCCAGCGCGGCCTTGGGACCATCACCTCGTCTGGCATCAAGCAACATCGCGCCGATGCCACTGCGAATCGCGACTTCCGCACCCATGCCGTTGGCCCAGAATCCGTCGAGTTTGCCCTCTTCCAGCGCTTTTGCTGCTGCAACGCCAAATGACACGCCAGCACCTGCGGTGCCGGGGACTGGGCCGATTTTCAGATCGCGTTCAGGGTCGATCCCCACCTCGGTGAGCATGCGTTTCAATCCGTCGACCGGGCCCGGCGCCGCACCGATCCGTAGACCCTTCAATGCGTTGAGATCACCGCGCTTTGCATTGAGATCTTTGCGCACGATCAAGAACCAGTACATGTGCTGGGAAAGCGCGCAGGTGATCTTGCAACCGGCCCAGTTCTTGAACGCATAGAGCGGTGCATGGGCCGCGCCGCCCACGAAGTCGACCACGCCGTCGCGCAGCGCCTCGTAGGTTTTAGTCACCGGAAACAACAACTCGATCGTTGCATCCAGGCCTTCCTTTTTGAAAAAACCAAGCTCGACGGCGGCGATTGCCGGGAAGTACGACGGCGACACCATATCGGGAATTGCGACGCGTAGCGGCATAGGACAGTCCTCAAGGAAGCGAGCTATCCTACACGTTCAACGCATCTTAGATACTGTCCTGGAGCCTCAATGAATCCTCGTATTGCAATCGTCAGCGCCGGTGCGGTCGGCGGCTATGTCGGCGCGCACTTTGCGCGTGCCGGCCTGGAACCGATTTTGATCGACGCCTGGCCCGAGCATGTCGAACATGTCCGCAAGCATGGCATCACGCTCTCTGGCACCACGCCCGAAGAAAGCTTCAATACACCGCTACGGATCATGCATATCACCGATGCGCAGCAACTGCATCGCGAAGGGCCGATCGACATCGCGTTCATTTGTTCAAAGTCGTATGACACCGAATGGTCGGCGATGCTGATCCGCCAGTACCTGTCGCCGAACGGTTTTGCGGTCTCATTGCAGAATGGCATTAACGAAGAACGGCTGGCCGGGGTCATGGGATGGGGCCGCACGCTTGGCTGCATCGCGAGCAAAATAATGGTCGACCTGCACGCACCCGGAAAGATTCATCGCGGCGTGGCCAAGGGCGGCGCTGATTACACGATCTTTCGCGTCGGCGAAGTGCATGGTCGCGTGACCGACCGCGCTGAGCAGATAGCCAAGCTGGTGGGGCTCGCCGATAGCGTCAAGGTCACCACCAATCTATGGGGTGAGCGCTGGTCAAAGCTGATTGCCAATTGCATGGAAAACGGCATGTCGGCCTGCACCGGATTCACCGGCAATCAAGTGACGCGCTCCGAACCGCATCAACGTTTCAAGATTCGCGTTGCCGGCGAAGCGGTGCGTGTCGGTCAGGCGCTCGGGTTTGCGCTGGAGCCTGTCGTCGGGCTCGATCCGGAAAAATTCGCTTTGGCTGGCGAGGGCGATGCCGCGGCCTTTCGCTTCATCGACGATGCCCTGCAAGCTCAAGCAAAGAAACGCTCCGACACGCAAGTGGCCTCGATGGGGCAGGACATGCGCAAACGCCGTCGCACCGAAATCGAATTTCTGAACGGTCTGGTCGTGGAGAAAGCGGCAACGATAGCCATGAACGTGCCGGCGAATCGCGCACTGGTGGATCTCGTGTCGCGCGTCGAGCGCGGGCAGTTGCAGCCCGACCCGGCGCATATCACCAATTTGAAGCTCGCCTGACTTAATTCACCCTCGCCCCTTGCGGGCCGGGGAGAGGGGGGATTGAGCGTTTCCATGACCAATCTCATCCAATATAAAACGCTCAACAAAGAAAGTCCGATCGGCATCATCGGATTGGGCCTGGTCGGTACGGCGATCGCTGAACGGCTACTCGAAGCGGGCCAGGCGGTGTGCGGCTTTGATCTCAAGATCGAACGTTGCGAGCATCTGCGCGCATGCGGTGGAACGGTCGCTGCGTCACCGGCCGCGCTGGCCAACCAAACAAGACGGCTCATCCTTGCGGTGTTCGATGACGGTGATATCGAACGTGCGCTATGGGGTGAAGACGGTGTCATGCGCGCCACCACCCTTCCGCACGTGATCATCAGTACGACGACCAGCGATCCCGAACGCGTGATCGAGACGGCGCGTCGTGCTAAAGCCGAGGGCGTCCCGATTCTCGATGCGACGATTTCCGGTACCAGCGTGCAGGTGCGGCAGCGCGATTCGATCATGATGATCGGTGGTGATGAAAAGGCCGTCGCACTCTGCGACGAACTTTTCGAGATGCTCGCCAAGCAATGGTTTCATGTCGGCGATGCCGGGGCGGGTGCGCGCGCGAAACTCGTCATCAATCTGGTCCTCGGACTCAATCGCGCGGCACTCGGCGAAGGCCTCGCATTTGCCGAGCGCTTGGGTCTCGATACGAGTGCATTGATAGGGGTGTTAAAAGCCTCCGCTGCCTACTCGCAGGTGATGGACATCAAAGGCGATAAGATGCTTGCGCGCGACTACACGGTGCAGGGCCGCTTAAGCCAGCATGCCAAGGACGTCAGCTTGATTCTTGCGCAAGCGAAGCGGCTCGGAATGCGCCTGCCGATGTCCGCGATGCACGACGAGCTGCTCAAGCAGGCGATTGTCGATGGCGATGGCGAGCTCGATAACTCGGCGGTAGTGGAAGTGATCAGGCGGCAGCGTTTTGAACCCGGCAAAAAGGCGTAGAAACCAATGAGCGAACAGCGACTGGGCATCATCATGTACGGCGTCACCGGGCGCATGGGCACGAATCAACATCTGGCCCGCTCGATCGCTGCCATTCGTGAGCAAGGCGGTGTGCGATTGCAAGACGGCACGCGCGTCATGCCCGACCCGATTCTAGTTGGGCGCAATGAAGAAAAACTTCGAGCGCTGGCCAAGGCCCACAACGTCGAGCGGTGGACCACCGATCTTGACCGCGCGATGGCCGACAAGAACGATACCGTGTTCTTCGATGCAGCCACCACCCAGATGCGGCCTACGCTGCTGAAGCGGGCGATTGCGCTAGGCAAACACATCTACTGTGAAAAGCCGGTGGCGACCAATCTTGCTGACGCGATCGATCTCTACCGGCTTGCCCAAAAGGCGGGCGTGAAGCATGGCGTGGTGCAAGACAAGCTGTGGCTGCCGGGACTGTTGAAGTTGAAGATGCTGATTGACTCGGGATTCTTCGGCCGCATCCTGTCGGTGCGGGGGGAATTCGGCTATTGGGTCTTTGAGGGCGATCTGCAGCCATCGAACCGGCCGTCCTGGAACTATCGTTCTGAAGACGGTGGCGGCGTCATTCTCGACATGCTGTGCCATTGGCGCTACGTACTCGACAATCTGTTTGGCGGCGTGAAGAGCGTGACTTGTCTCGGCGCTACGCATATTCCCAAGCGCTGGGATGAAGAGGGTAAGCCTTATCAGGCGACCGCCGATGATGCCGCTTACGCAACGCTGCAATTGGAATCAGGCGTGATTGCGCATATCAATTCGAGTTGGTGCGTCAGGGTCCGGCGCGATGATCTCGTGACGTTTCAGGTTGATGGCACGCATGGCTCGGCGGTGGCGGGTCTGCAGCGTTGTCATTCACAAGCGCGCGTCAACACACCCAAGCCGGTGTGGAATCCCGATGTGCCGCAGACCATCGATTTCTTCAACACCTGGCAGGAAGTCCCGAACAACATCGCCTACGACAACGCCTTCAAAGCGGAGTGGGAACTGTTCATACGGCACGTCTGCGAGGATGCGCCATTCAAGTGGAATCTTCTGGAAGGCGCCAAAGGCGTGCAGCTTGTCGAATGCGCATTGCAATCATGGAAGGAGCGGCGTTGGGTGGATGTCGCGCCACTGATACTGTGAGAAGTGAAAGGTGAAAGGTGAACGGTGAGAGCAAAACCGTAGGGTGGAATAGCGAAGCGCAGTCCACCGCAACACATGCCATCGCCGGGATGACTATCGACTTGCCCATTGCCGGCGGCACGACGGAGCAGTTTGTACTTTCCGAACCGAAGAACTTTGGTGCAAAGCAAACGCCCACAACGTTCAACCGCGTTGCCTACGCCGCCGCGCATGTAGTCGCGGATCCTTGGTCAAGCAAAGATCCGTGGGTCGACGCCGCGATCGATTGGGAAGCGACAATCGCTTTTCGGCGTCATCTCTGGTCGCTCGGATTGGGCGTGGCCGAAGCGATGGATACCGCGCAACGCGGCAGGGGTCTTGACTGGCCCAATTCCCTGCAATTGATCAAGGCCTCGGTCGCGGCAGCGAAAGATTATCCGGGCGCTATGCTGGCAAGCGGCGCTGGGACGGATCACCTTGCGCTATCGCAGACGCTCACGATCGATCAAGTGATCGCGGCCTATGAAGAACAATGCGAAGCGGTTGAACGTGCCGGAAGCCGGATTATTCTGATGGCGAGCCGCGCTCTGGCTAAATGTGCAAAGACGCCGGACGACTATGCGCGTGTGTACGATCGCATTCTTTCGCAAGTGACAGAGCCGGTCATCATTCATTGGCTGGGCGAAATGTTTGATCCGGCGCTCGCCGGATACTGGGGCAATGCCAACCATTTGGCGGCGATGCAAACGGCGGTTGCGGTGATCAACGATCACGCCGCAAAGATTGATGGCGTCAAGGTTTCGCTGCTCGATAAGGACAAGGAAATTCGCATGCGCCGGCAACTGAAGCCGGGCATCCGCATGTATTCGGGCGATGACTTCAACTACCCGGAATTGATCGAAGGGGATAGCGAGGGCTATTCGGATGCATTGCTCGGTATCTTCGATGCGATAGCGCCAGCGGCCTCGGCAGCGCTCGCGGCCCTAGCGGCGGGCAACCAAGCGCGCTACCACGAACTATTCTCACCGACCGTGCCGCTGTCGCGTCATATCTTTCGCGCCCCGACGCGCTTCTACAAGACCGGCGTCGTATTCCTCGCGTGGCTGAACGGTCACCAGTCGCATTTCGTGATGGTGGGCGGGCAACAAAGCGCGCGTCACATTCTTCACTTTGCCGAGGCATTTCGGCTGGCCGACCGGGCCGGGTTGCTGCGCGATCCGGCGCTCGCGTGCGCTCGCATGCGTCAACTCCTGGCGATCCACGGCGTCGACGCCTGATCGGCCTCGGCACCGTCTCCCAGATCTCAGCCCCCACGTTCAATCTTCTGCGCCACAATACGCGGCTCGACTCTGGAGTCCGCCATGACTGATCTCGTCCGCCTTGCTATCGATGGTGCCATCGCGACCATCACGTTGAACCGCGCCGACAAGTTGAATGCTTTCAACATGGCGATGTTGGGTGAGTTGGAAGCTGCCTGCCAGCGCGTCGATACCGACGAGGCGGTGCGCGTCGTGATTGTCCAATCTGCTTCGCCGAAAGCGTTTTGCGCCGGCGCCGACATCATCGAATGGGCGCCCCTTGGTGGGCGGGGCATGTGGGCACGCTGGATTCGCGATGGACAGCGCGTCTTCGATCGCGTGGCGCGCTTGCGGCAACCGACGATTGCGGCAGTGGGCGGCTTCGCATTCGGTGGTGGGCTGGAGCTTGCGCTGTCGTGCGATATGCGCATCGCCTCTACCGCCGCACGTCTCGGACTACCCGAGACCACGATTGGCGCGATTCCCGGTTGGACCGGTTCGCAGCGACTACCGCGCTTGATCGGTACGGGCCGTGCCAAGCAGATGATTTTTTCCGGTCAACCGATCGACGCAGCACTCGCCAATGAATGGGGCTTGGTGAATGAAGTTGTGCAGCCCGAACGCTTGGGAGAGCGCGTGCTAGAGTTGGCGCGTCGCATCGCTGAGAATGCGCCGATCGCAGTGCAAGCGGCCAAGCAATTGGTCGATGCGTCGGTCGGCGAAGGCGTCACGACGACGCTTGAAGCATTGGCCGCTGGTCTGACCGCTGCAACGGCCGATGCGCAAGAAGGAATTGAGGCTTTCCGGGGCCGTCGTCCGCCGAAGTTCAGCGGTCGCTAGTTGTATCCGCACGCTGTTTCATTACAAAGGAGTGAGACATGATTCGCAGAACGTGCCTTCAACACGGGATCGCTTGCGTGCTCGCGCTCGCCTTCCCATTCGTGGCAGCAGCGCAACAGCCCATCACCCTCAATGGCGCGGTCCAGTTCAACGATGACCATGCATTCACCAAATCGCTCGTGCGCTTCGAAGAGCTGGTGAAGAAGTACTACGGCAAGCCGATCAATTTCACGCTGCACAAGAACAGCGCGCTTGGTCTTGAGAAGCAGTATTTCGAGTACATGGCGCAAGGCAAGGCGGTCGATTACGGCATCGTGTCGCCCGCGCATATGTCGACCTTCTCGCGTGCCGCGCCGTTCATCGACGCACCGTTCCTGTTTCGCGATCTCAAGCACTGGAATGCGGTGCTCGATGCGGATCTGTTGAAACCGATCGCCGATGAAGTCAATCAAAAAGCCGAAGTGATGTTGATCGGCTATGCAGGCGGGGGCGTGCGGAACATCTTCGCAAACAAGCCGGTTCGCAACATGGCCGAACTCAAAGGCTTGAAGGTACGCGTGCAGGGCGCACCGATCTGGAGTCGTATGTTCACCGCGGCGGGTATGGCGCCGACCGTGATCGCGTACAACGAGGTCTACAACGCGATCCAGAACGGTGTAATCCAGGCCGGTGAGAACGAAGCGGCCGGCGTCGAGCAGATGAAATTCTTCGAGGTTGGTCCCAACCTCAACATGACCGAGCATGCGATCACGATTCGGCCGCTTTGCTTCTCGACCAAGACGTTCAAGCAATTGCCGTCTGATCTGCAAGCGGCCGTGCTCCGAGCAGGCAAAGAAGCCGGCGCGCATGGACGCCAGGTTGAATCGAGCGAAGATGCCGCCAAGCTTGATGCGCTGGAAAAAGCCGGCAAGCTCAAGCGCGTGCCCTTCACCGATCGCGCGCAATTGCAGAAGGCAGTGGAACCGGTGCTCGTGGCGTACGCCAAGGAAATCGGCGCGGATCAAATTCTCGCCAAAATCAACGCGATTAAATAAATGGTAGGCGACAGCATAGTCGCCACGGCGCAGGCCAAGGGAGCAAGGCTGATGCGGCGGTTCGTATCAGCCTATCACCGCGCGCTCACTTGGCTGTTGGTGATCTCGGTGGCGGTGCTGATCGTGCCGGTCAGCATGCAGATCTTCTCGCGCACGATCCCGATCATCCCGACCTACATCTGGACCGAAGAGATGGCCCGCTTTCTCTTCGTCTGGATGATCATGATCGGTGCGATGGTCGGCATCCGCGAGGGCGCGCATTTCGATGTGGATGTCTGGCCGGTGCTCGGTCCGCGCGCCAATGCAGCGCTGCGGATCGTGAGCAATTTGTTCGTGCTGGTGTTCGGGGTGGTGTTTGTCTGGTGGGGCATCGAGTTCACGCGCTTTGGCTGGAACCGCATCTCCGAATTGGCTGAACTGCCGCTCTGGATGATTCATATCGCCTGGCCGGTGACCGGTTTCACCTGGCTGGTGTTTGCCGGTGAACGGGTGCTGGACGATCTGCGCACCGTCGCGACAGGGCGTGCCGCATGACCGGTGCAACCGTCCTATCGCCAAGCGAAGCGGCCCTCATTCTCTTCGGTGTGTTTTTTCTTCTCATGGTTTTGCGCGTGCCGATCGCCTTCGCGCTTGGCTTGGCTTGTCTGCCGATCTTTCTCGTCGAGCCGCGCCTCACGCCGATGAATCTCGTGCAGGAAACCTTCAACGCCTACAACTCGTTCATCCTCTTGGCGGTGCCGTTTTTTCTGCTCACTGCCAATCTCATGAACGTTGGCGGCATTACCGATCGGTTGTTGCGCCTCTCCCGTGCGATGGTGGGCCATTTCCCGGGTGGACTTGCACAGATCAACGTGGTGCTGTCAATTTTCTTCGCGGGCATCTCCGGATCATCGACCGCGGATGCAGCAAGCCAGTCGAAGCTGTTTATCGAGGCACAACGCAAGGAAGGCTACGACGACAGTTTCTCGGTAGCGATCACCGCGGTATCGGCCGTGCTCGCGGTCATCATTCCACCCTCGATCCTGATGATCGTATGGGGCGGCGTGCTCACCGTTTCGATCGGCGCGCTGTTTCTAGCGGGCATCATTCCCGGTTTGCTAATTGGACTCGTGCAAATGGCCACCGTTCACGCCTATGCCAAGGCGCGGGGCTATTCGACCTATCCGCGTGAATCGTGGGTCGAACTCGGGCGCTCCCTGCTCATTTCGATTCCGGCGCTTATGACGCCTGTCATCATCATTGGCGGCAAGATTTTCGGCTGGTTCACCGCCACCGAGTCGGCTTGCATCGCGGTGCTCTATGCAGGCGCGCTCTCGCTATTTTTCTACCGCGAGATGGGCCTGAAAGGTCTGCATAGCGCGCTCGCCGATACCGGCAAGCTTGCCGGTGTCGCGCTCTTCTGTGTCGGCACCGCGAGCGCGTTCGGCTGGTTGCTTGCCTACTACCAAATCCCGAAGGCGTTGCTTACCAACGTAATTGGTTGGGGAATGGGGCCGATCGCCGCGGGCTTGTGCATCGCCTTTGTATTCTTAGTGGTCGGCTGCTTTCTCGATGCGATTCCGGCGATTATCATTGTCGGTACGATTCTTCAGCCGCTTGCGAAGGCGGCTGGGCTCGATCCGGTGCATTTCGCGATGGTGGGCATCGTCTCGCTCGCCTTCGGGCTGGTGACGCCACCGTATGGCTTATGCTTGATGATTGCCTGCTCGGTCGCGGGCGTTCGTATCACGCAGGTTCTCAAGGATGTCATGATCATGTTGATGCCAATGCTGGGCGTGCTCATCTTGATCATCGTGTGGCCAGAGGTCGTGCTGTTCCTGCCAAGATTGATTTCCCCGGAGTTCCTGAAGTGAGTACGAAGAACCACAATCCGCCCAATCCTGACCAGCTTGCGATCAATGCCGCCACGTTGCGCGAATCGTGCAATATGCGCCAAGCGGTCGATGCATTGCGCAGGCACCGTATCGGCGGCTTTTCGCCCTGGCGCGATAGGGTGGCCGAGGCGGGTCTCAAGGATTCGGCGAAAATGATTCGCGACGCTGGGCTGACAGTGACCGGCTATTGTCGGGCCGGGCTCTTCCCGGCACTCGATCGCAAGGGCCGCCAGCAAGCGTTGGATGAAAACATGCGCGCAATTGAAGAGGCGGCGACGCTTGGAGCGAAGTGCCTGATCATCGTTGCAGGTGGATTGCCGAAGGGCTCGAAGGATCTGATCGGCGCCCGCGAAATGGTGCGCGATGGCCTCGGTGGAATCCTCGATCATGCGCGCGGCTGCGGGGTGCCCCTGGCGCTGGAACCGCTGCATCCGATGCAGTGCGCCGATCGTGCGTGCGTGAACACCCTGAGCCAAGCGCTCGATCTTTGCGACGAGCTCGATTCCTCGAAAGGCGGCGCACTCGGTGTGGCGGTCGATGTCTATCATGTGTGGTGGGATCCGGAATTGAAGGCGCAGATTGAGCGTGCGGGCGAAAAGCGCATCCTCGGATTTCATATTTGCGACTGGCTGGTGCCGACCACCGATCTCACGTTCGATCGCGGCATGATGGGCGATGGCGTCATCGATATTCCGATGATTCGTTCGTGGGTTGAGGCGGCGGGCTATCGCGGCATGCATGAAGCGGAAATTTTTTCCGCGAAGAATTGGTGGAAGCGTGATGTCGATGAAGTGTTGGTGACCTGCAAAATGCGCCATGAGAGTGTGTGTTGAATGGAGTCAACGAAAGGAATCGGCCGATGAGAATCCAAAATTGGTTGTTGCTTATTGCTTCACTTGCATTGTCGAACGCATTCGCGCAGACGTATCCGAGTAAGACAATCACGCTCATTGTTCCAGCAGCGGCAGGTGGGCCCACCGATACGGTTTCGCGCATGATCGCGCAATCGATGGGCAAGGAGTTGAAGGGTCAGATCGTCGTTGAGAACGCGGGCGGCGCAGGCGGCACCATTGGCGCGGGGCGAGTCGCGCGTGCGCCGGGCGATGGATACACACTTTACGTGTATCACATTGGGCAGGCCACCTTTCCGGCGCTGTATCGCAAACTGGCCTTCGATCCCCTTAACGATTTTCAGGCGATCGGCCGCATCACCGATGTGCCGATGACGCTGGTCGCCAAGCGCGATTTGCCGGCCAATGATTTTAAAGAGCTGATGGCATGGATCAAGGCAAGCGGCTCCAAAGTTTCGCTTGCCACCGCTGGCCTCGGTTCGGTTTCCAACCTGTGTGCGCTTTTGCTTCGGCAATCATTCGGTACCGATCCGACCTTGGTGCCCTACAAAGGGACAGGGCCCGCAATGAACGATCTGCTCGGTGGGCAGGTGGACGTCATGTGCGATCAGACCACCAATACCACCCCCCATATTAAGTCGGGGCGCATCAAGGCCTACGGTGTGACCACGCTGACGCGCGTTGGCGCGCTCAGCGATCTTCGCACCTTGGACGAGTTGGGGTTGAAAGGCTTCAACCTATCCGCCTGGCATGCGCTATGGGCCGCGAAGGGCACACCGAAACCGATCGTCGATGAGTTGGTGAAGGCGTTGCAGGCCGCGCTCAAAGATCCGGCGGTGATTCAGCGGTTCGCGGATCTTGGTACTGAACCGGTACGAGAATACGAGGCCACCCCCGCTGCGCTGCATGCACACTTGAAGGCGGAGATCGACCGCTGGGGGCCAATCATCCGGGCCGCGGGACAGGTCGCCGATTAGCAGAGCGATATTCGCCACGAACCAGCGACCGAGGATCTTGGCGAGTGGCGACTTCGTTCGACGAGAAGGGCACTATTCGGCGTTATCCCGAATGCGATCGACTAGGTGCTCAATCACGGGTCCACGACAGAGGTTAAAATCCGCGCCGGCCGCACATTATTAAAACTACTTCCCCTCGGAGTCGCCATGACCACTCAACTCGAAAGCACAGCCCGCGCAATGGTCGCGCGCGGCCGCGGCATCCTCGCCGCCGATGAATCCACCGGCACCATCGGCAAGCGTTTCGATTCGATCAACGTCGAAAATACCGAAGAGAACCGTCGGGCCTATCGCGAGATGCTCTTCACGACCAAAGGGCTCGGCCAGTACATCTCCGGGGTCATCCTCTATGACGAAACGCTGCGTCAGAAATGCGCGGACGGCACCTCGTTTGTGGAGGCGATGAAGCGCCAGAATATTCTGCCTGGCATCAAAGTCGATAGCGGCGCCAAAGACATGCCGCTTTGTGCCGGTGAACTGATCACCGAGGGCCTGGATGGTCTGGCCAAGCGCTGTACCGACTACGCGAAGATCGGCGCTCGATTCGCCAAATGGCGGGCGGTCATCACCATCGGCAAAGACATTCCAAGCGCTGCCTGCATCGAAGGCAATGCCCATGCGCTCGCGCGCTATGCGGCGCATTGCCAAGCAGCGGGTATCGTGCCGATCGTCGAGCCGGAAGTCCTGATGGATGGCGCACATGACATCGATACCTGCGAATGGGTCACCGAAACGACGCTCCGCACCGTATTTCTCGCGCTCGCAAGCCAGCGAGTGATGCTCGAAGGCATCGTGCTCAAGCCCTCGATGGTCATCGCCGGTAAAGACTGCAAACAGCAGGCTAGCCATCGCGAAGTCGCCGAGCGAACGCTTAAGGTGCTCAGGCGCACCGTGCCGGCCTCCGTTCCTGGCATCGCGTTCCTCTCGGGCGGTCAGAGCGATGCGGACGCCACCATCCATTTGAATGAAATGAATCGCATCGGCGGCTGCCCCTGGACGCTCACGTTCTCATACGGCCGCGGATTACAGCAATCGGCCATCAAAGTCTGGCGCGGTTCGCAAGCGAACGTGCCCCAGGCGCAAGCGACCCTGCTGCATCGTGCGCATATGAACAGCCTTACCGCGACCGGCGAATACCAGGCCTCGTTAGAGAAAATGGCGGCATAGGCAGGCTGCCGGCCTCGATAGACAGGGCGACGCAAGGGCCTCGCAGGAGGCCCTTGGCATTACAATCGGGCCTTGCCCTTCTTTCGCGATCGCGATACGCCACGTGGCCCCGCCTCTCTACCAATCTGCAATAAAAAGCCTGCCCCTGCTGTCACGCGGCAAGGTGCGGGATATCTACGAGATCAATGCGCAGCAAATGCTGATCGTCGCCTCGGATCGATTGTCGGCGTTCGATGTGGTGCTGGACGATCCGATTCCGGATAAAGGCGCCGTGTTGACCGCGATGTCGTTCTTTTGGTTCGACCGCCTGCGGGATGTCGTAGCCAACCACTTGACCGGCATTGATCCGGCGACCGTCGTACGCGGTGCTGTGGAACAGGCAGAAGTCGCCGGTCGCGCGATGGTGGTGAAGCGGCTGAAACCGCTGCCGATTGAAGCGGTGGTACGCGGCTACCTGATCGGTTCGGGCTGGAAGGACTATCAATCGACCGGTGCGGTGTGCGGCATTCGATTGGCGGCTGGGCTCAGGCAAGCCGACAAACTGCCCGTGCCGATTTTCACGCCTGCAACCAAGGCGGCGATGGGTGATCACGACGAGAACATCGATTTCGCTACCACCGAGAAATTAATCGGTACCGCGCGTGCGAAGGAAGTGCGCGATGTGAGCATCCGGCTCTATTCGGAAGCCGCTGACTACGCGCGGACCCGCGGCATCATCATCGCCGACACCAAGTTTGAATTTGGACTCGATGGGGAAGGCAAGCTTCATCTCATCGATGAAGTGTTGACCGCCGATTCATCGCGCTTTTGGCCGGCGGACGAATACCGGCCCGGCATCAGCCCGCCTTCCTTCGATAAGCAGTTTGTGCGCGATTATTTGGAAACATTGGTGTGGAATAAAACCCCGCCCGCGCCACGCCTGCCTGCCGAGGTCATTGCCAAGACCGCGGAAAAATATCGTGAGGCGCTGTTTCGATTGACGGGGCAGCGGTTGGAGGCGGGGCGTGGCTGAATCCCCCGGCCTTCGGCCACCCCCTTTATCAAGGGGGCAGACCCCCGGCGTTCGGCGAACCAAACGTCCGCTCGTTGGCGTGGTGATGGGTTCGTCTTCCGATTGGGAGGTGATGCAAAACGCTGCGGCCATCCTTGATGAGTTTGGCGTGCCGTATGAAGCGCAGGTCCTGTCGGCGCATCGCATGCCAGACGATATGTTCGCCTATGCGGAAGCCGCGGCGAAACGTGGCCTGCGCGCGATCATCGCGGGTGCCGGTGGCGCGGCGCATTTGCCAGGCATGCTCGCCGCCAAGACAATCGTGCCGGTGCTCGGTGTACCGGTGCCCTCCAAGTACTTGCGTGGCGAAGATTCGCTGCATTCGATCGTGCAGATGCCCAAGGGCATTCCGGTTGCCACGTTCGCGATCGGCGAAGCCGGTGCGGCCAATGCCGGGCTTTTCGCGGTGGCATTGCTCGCTGCCAATGATGCGGCGCTCGCCATCAAGCTGAAAGCCTTTCGCGCACGCCAAACGCGTGCGGCTCGCGCGATGCGTCTGCCGCCTGCGAAATGATAGCTAACGGCTATGTGCAGCCCGGCGCTTGGCTGGGCTTGTTGGGTGGTGGGCAACTCGGACGCATGTTTACGATGGCCGCGCAAAGTATGGGCTATCGCGTCGCCGTGTTGGATCCGGGCGATCACTCACCGGCGGGCTCGGTCGCCGATCGTCATATTCGCGCCGACTATCTCGATGCGCGCGGCTTGGAAGCCTTGGCGGGTCTTTGTGCAGGTGTGACGACCGAATTCGAGAACGTGCCGGCACGAGCGCTTGAATATCTCGCGTCGCATTGTCGGGTGAGCCCCGATGCGGCTGCCGTGTCGATCGCGCAGGATCGCATTCGCGAAAAGGCATTCGTACGAAGCTGCGGTATCGAGACCGTACCCTTTGCACCGATCCTGACCGCCGCCGATCTCGATGCGGCACCCGCCAACCTCTTCCCAGGCATTCTCAAGGTGAGCCGACTGGGCTATGACGGCAAGGGTCAGATTCGGGTCGCGGATTTGACCGCGGCGCACGCCGCATTTAACGAGCTATCGGCGGTGGCCTGCGTTCTTGAACAGCGCATGCAATTGCAATGCGAACTGTCGGTGGTCATCGCGCGAAATGCTGAGGGCGCCGTCGCGATTTATCCGGTCGCCGAGAATGAACATGCCAATGGCATTCTCGATGTGAGCATCGTGCCGGCGCGGGTTGATGTCGCCACCGCCAACCGTGCGCGCGATGCAGCACTCGCGATTGCGCACGGGTTGAAGTATGTCGGCGTGTTATGCGTCGAATTTTTCCAATTGCAGGACGGTTCGATCGTCGTCAATGAAATCGCGCCGCGCCCGCATAACAGCGGTCACTACACGATCGATGCGAGCGTCACCTCGCAGTTTGAGCAGCAGGCGCGGGTGCTCGCCGGATTGCCGTTGGGCGCAACCGATCAACATTGCCCGGCCGTCATGGTGAATTTATTGGGCGATCTGTGGCAGAACGGTGAGCCGGACTGGCGCACTGTGCTCGCGCATCCCCATGCCAAGCTGCATCTGTATGGCAAGGCCGAGGCCCGACCCGGACGTAAAATGGGACATGTCACATGCCTCGGTGCGTCGCTTGAGGAGGCGCTTGTCACCGCCATGAAAATTCGCGCTGTACTGAAAGTCTAGAACGCCATGTCTGAAGAAGTTGTCGAACCATCCGTGTTGGTTGAAGAAGCGCTCAGCGCAGTGCCACCGGTGTTCGTGCCGCCTGCGAATATCAAGGAAGCCAATGACGAAACGATCGCGCAAGCGGTCGCCCTGTTCAAGCAAGGCGACGTCGTTGCATTTCCCACCGAGACGGTCTACGGTCTGGGCGCTGACGCATCGAATCCAGAAGCGCTCGCGAAGATTTTCAAACTGAAGGGCCGGCCGACCTCGCATCCCCTCATCGTGCACATTCCGTCGGCCGAACACATGGACCGATGGGGTCGCAACATTCCTGAAATTGCGCGGGCACTGGCGAAGATGTTTTGGCCGGGGCCGTTGACGATCGTGGTCGAGCGCGCTGCGGGCGTGCTGGATGCGGTCACCGGTGGACAAGATACCGTCGCGTTGCGGGTGCCCTCCCATCCGATTGCGCTGAAATTGTTGGAGTTGTTCGATGGTGGCATTGCCGCGCCATCGGCCAACAAGTTTGGGCGCGTGAGCCCAACGCTTGCCAAGCATGTCTTCACTGATTTCCAGTTGGACGTGCCGCTCATTCTCGATGGCGGTGCGACCAGTGTCGGCATCGAATCGACCATCGTCGATTGCACCAGCAATCCTCCGCGGGTATTGCGCCCCGGTGGCATCAACGCCGCGCAACTTGCGATGTTGATCGGTACCAACGACGCTGAGGTGACGCCGGATGCACCACGCGTACCAGGGAGCCTGCCTTCCCACTATGCACCGCGTGCGCCGGTACGCATCATCCGGCGCGTCGATCTTCTCGAACAACTCGGCCAGCAACGCGGTGGTCGCAGTATCTATGTGCTTGGCTTTGAAGTATCGGTACCACGCTTGGCGCAATCGCATCAGCGTATCGTGCCGGTCGCAGCAGTGCCCTATCAGCGCACGCTCTATGCAACATTGCGCGAGTTTGATGCGGCGGGTGCTGATCTCATCTTCATCGAAGCGCCACCACGTTCAATTGCATGGGCTGCCGTGTGGGATCGCCTGGAGCGGGCCGCCGCCGGTCAGCCGCAAAAAGCCAAACGGGAAAAATCGAGCAAAAAGAAGATTGCTGGGGCGGCCGTCGCTCCCGCTGCCATCGAACCCGATGAGGCGAGTGATCCGATGGACGGTGATGCGGGTGAATCCTCTCTCTCTCGACGATCTAGCCGCCGCGCTTCACTGCCGTGAGTTCGTGGATGAACCAGTCGCCAGACTGGATATTGTTCGGAAACTCGTAGGGCGGTTCGCGGTAAAACTCGCGCACCGTAAGCTTCACCGGCATCTTGAGTTCCGGCACATACCACTCGATTTCCTCGCGCGTGGTTTCGCCGCGAAACGGGTCATGATCGCCGACATAAATGATGCGCTGAATGCGCAGCGCCTTGAATTCCCCCATCGGCACGCGCACGGTCTCCCAGCCGTGGATGCGTCCGTCGATGCGCGTTGACCGGCGCTCTTTCCAGACCTCGTCAAAGCGCACGACCCGGTTGCTCCAGCGTTTCCCCTCGGCAAGTGGATACGCGTAGAGCGGCAAAGACGGCTCAAACGAGCCGCGCGCCCGGTCATTGACCGCGCCACTTTTTAGCGCACCGGGGGCCGGATACAGCGCGTCGCTGATCAGCTTGCCATCACCAAACTTGGTGACGATCCGCAATGCCCCGTCGGCCTGCGCGACTTCGCGGACCACCGTCGCCCGTTCCAGATTGTTGTAGCCGTTGATTTCACGGTAGGTCCACGATTCGCCGGCCCGATAGCTGGGTGCCTGCACCTGAGCACCGGCCAAGGCGGACAGCGCGAGGAGCGGCAGGGTCAACAACATTTGCATATTCATGATGGCAGACTCCTTGAATAAGCTCGACATCGCGGGCGGGCCGGGATCCACAGCGCAAACCCGACATTGGGCGCACTTTCCGGCGCCCGCCAACATTGTGCGCCGCTTGGGTTGCCGCTACAATGCGCGTCCCCATGGGGTGGTAGCTCAGCTGGGAGAGCGTCGCGTTCGCAATGCGAAGGTCGGGAGTTCGATCCTCCTCCACTCCAGCAAGACGGGCGGCACGGTTTCTGGCTCCACTGAATACTCGGCCAAGACCCATGCACAAAACGCATCGGCCAGTGCAGTCACCGCTACCCAACGCTCAGGAGACGCCGCTGCCTCTGCAAGCGCCGCCGCAGGCTCAGCCAGCACCGCGTCCAGCAAAGCAACTGAGGCGAACGCCTCAGCAGGCAATGCCGCCACCTCTGCTGCCACGGCCACGAGCAAGGCCAGCGAGGCATCGATCTCGGCGGCCAATGCCGCCAGTTCAGCCAGCGCTGCTGCCGGATCAGCTTCGAGCGCATTGGGATCGGCCGGAACAGCCAGCACCAGAGCCAGTGAATCGAGCAGTTCAGCGTCGAGCGCGGCAGGGTCTGCCAGCGCGGCCAACACTTCATCTTCTCAGGCCAACAGTTCCGCAAGCAGTGCTTCAGGCAGTGCCTCTACCGCGACCAGCGCGGCCAACAACGCCCAGACCTATGCCACCCAAGCGCAGGCCGCTGCTGCAAGCGCATCCGGCTCGAACGTCGCGCCCCAGGTATTCACCGGCAACGCCAGCGCGGTTGACTTCGCACTTGCAACCGCATCGGGCAGTGTTCACAAGCTCATGGTCACGGTGGGCAATGTGGTGCAGGACAGCTCGGACGCATACAGCCTGGTCAACAGTGGCGCAACGCTGCGCTTTAGCGGCGCTCCCTACAACGGCTCACGCATCGTCGTGCGCTACCTATAGAAAAAAAGGAAAAGGAGTTTCATCATGGCAATTACAAAAATCCCATCAGCCGGTTTAGAGGACACCGGCGTAGGCGCAGGAACCGTAGGCTCGGCCTCACAAATCCCCATCATCACGGTCAACGCACAGGGCCAGGTCACGGTCAAAGGCACAGCTGCGCTCGATCTGTCCAGCAAAGTCAACAAATCAGGCGACTCGATGAGCGGCAGTTTGACCATGACGGGCAGCGCGACCATCGTGTCCTCACGCGCCGGCGACGATGCCCGCAACACCGGCTTCAAGATGGCTGACGGCCAGGACTTGGGCGAGATGAACCGCAGCAACCAGAACTACGACGACCGCGCGAGCAACTGCAATGGCTACGTCCCCAACGGCAATTGCAATGGCAACGCCCAGTGGACGCCGCCCAACGGCAACTGGTGGGAATGGTATTCATCCATCGGGCGCGGCGCTTGGGAGAACAACGGCTCCTTTGATGGTGCGGGCGGCACGACCTATGCCTATAACGCTGTGTCGGTGGGCTTTAACTACGACGCGTACTACCTGGGTGCCGATGAAATTGGCGGCGGCGAGTACCACCGCAACTACCGCAACTGCAACTGCGGCGCATTCAACTGCCGCACCAATTGCAACTGTGATTGCAACTGCAACTGTGGGTGCTGACGTGTTGCCGCCCGCATTACCTCTCATATCGCCCCGTTTATCGCAAGCCCTTTTGTGGCCAACACCCGTCATGTACGCCGAGTACTTCGGGCCCGAGGTTGATCAGCACAATCAAGAACTCGAAGCCCTTGTCATTAATGGCTGCCGCAGACAAGAAGGGCGGCCTGACGAGCTTCGACTCTATGACCTGCAAGACGCCGCCGCCCCTTGCGTTGTCTGGCTGGTGGCGCAGGTCAAAGCGATGTCAGCCCGCTACTGCGGTTTCAGCTTGACGGAAGGAATTGAAGTTGCTTTGCGCGGCGTGGTTCTGAACAAGTTTGACCACATCAACACCCACACCGAGACATCGGAAAGCGATTTAGGCCTGGCCTATTGGCCCAGTGGCAGCCTTTCAATGGTGGGCTCGCCCATCAATCAGAAAGCCGATGGCGTCAACGCGCCGGTGTTCAAACTGGAAGACCCGTCCAGGCATCTAAGCGACTTGCGTTTGCCCATGGAGAGCCGTCATTCCATCGACGCTTGCCCGCGTCCCGGACTGATGGCTATTTATCCGGCTCACTTACCGCACAACATGCATCCCTATCGCGGTGAAAAACCATTTATTCACATCGTGGCCCAGGTGCGTATGCCCTGGCCTAAAGATTATTCAAAGGGAAAAATATGATTAACGTGGCCGCTCTGTGCCTTGACGGCGATGCTGGCGATGCCAGTGCTGATGTGCCCGACGACTCCAACTCTGAAGTTCTGAGGCTTGAAATTCTGGATAACATCTGCTTGAAGGTGACAGCCAAAAACTGCACCATCACGCTTGATCCGCGCTTGCCCACCGATAAGCCTGACATGGCGGTGGGCTACTTGGGTCTGGAGGGGGCCATTGAGCTGGTGTGGGACTCCGAGCGCTTTAACGCCCGTGATACCGCGTCCAGCGTGGCCGAGCGCAAAGGCGTGGATGCCCTGTCTAAGAGTTTGTTCGTCGTCGGCTTCGAGGGCGAGAACATCCATTTCATCACCCGAAAGCCCATTCGCGCAGTCCCTCAAGGCGCCAACCACACGGCGATCACGGTGGATAGCCTGGATTTTTTGCGGCCTAGGCAGTGGGTTGCCTCACAGCACACCAGTTTGCAGGCGCTGGTGGTCAAGCACAAGGCCAAGCGAAGCCTGATGGCCAAGATCAAGCCGCTCGATTCACTGGCGGCGCTGGAGAAACAGGTCGATTTATTGTCGGAGCTGCTCATCGCACTTGCAGCAGGCATGGCCCCGACTCAGCGCCCCGCCTGGCTGGATGACTTTGCCGCAGGCGTGGCACAAGCATCGGCAAACCAGTTCGTCGGAAACCCAGTTGCCGTGGCCGAGGTCGTTGCCTATAAAAATACGATGCGGGCATTGCAAACAGCGTATCTGGCGCAACGCAGCGAGACGCTCTGATGGCTAAATTCAAAATCACCATGCAAGCGCCAGATGGCAGTGAACCTGTCCTGCTCTACGACAACCAAACCAGCCGCCTGACTTGGGAGGATGGCAGACCCGTCATGCCTGTGCAGCCGCGTCAGTACGGAGATGCTACCGTGGTGTCGGTGGATCAGCCCGGACTGAAGGGCGTCATCAAAACTCTCAAGGTCAGCCTGGGTCTGAGTTGCAACTACGAGTGCAACTACTGCTCGCAGCGCTTTGTACCGCATGCCGAATCGAGCAACCCCGGTGACATTGAACCGTTCGTAGCTCAACTCACAGGCGCACTATCCCAAGCCCCGCAGCGCATTGAGTTTTGGGGCGGTGAGCCTTTTGTCTATTGGAAAACGCTCAAGCCATTGGCCGAGCG
>CAMDRJ010000030.1 GCA_945906755.1 Klebsiella pneumoniae
CACATAGTGCAACTACCCCGGAATGCCAAGCAGCATCGTGGAGGAAGAGGTGTTGATGATGCGTCCCCACTTCGCCTTGCGCATGGCGGGCACCACCGCCCGTGCGCAGAGGTACGACCCGGTTATGTTGACGGGCAAAAACAGCTCCCATTCATCGAGCGGGATCTCATCGAAGGGTCGCTTGATGAGGCTGGTGGCAGGCGGCACCTTCTTGGCGTAGAGCCCCGCGTTGTTGATGAGAACATCGATGCGGCCATAGGTGGCCAATGTCTTGGCGGCCATCGCGTTGACCGAATCGAGCGAGGTGATGTCGGTTTGCATCGACATGGCCGACCCGCCCGCATCGCGCACCTCGGCCGCCACGCGTTCACCGTTTCGCGCGTCCAAATCGGCGATGACCACCTTGGCACCCACTTTGCCAAAGGCATGCGCATACACCCGGCCGATCCCTTGTCCGGCACCGGTGATGATCACTGCCCGTCCACGCAAATCGAGATAATTGTTGTCCATCTTCGCCTCCTGTCGTCGAGCGGGAAACCGCGCCGGCCGAACGTTTTGTCGGATTGCCTCAAGCGATGAACCTATCATGAATCGGTCAGCACTTCGCCGGCCGTATCCAGCGTCGGTACATCACTCGCGCTAGACTTCGGCCCTTCACTGCGTCGCACCACGGAGCCCGGGCAATGCAAAGCTTTCAGCGATCGGCACAGAATCTAGTCGATTTCCAGGGCGGCGAAATCAGCCGCGAGCTCTTTGTCAATGCCGACATCTATCGTGAAGAACAGGAGCGCGTGTTCTCGCGTGCCTGGCTGTATGTGGGCCATGTGACACAAGTAAAGAACCCCGGTGATTTCATCGTCTCCAAAATGGGCGAGGAATCGGTCATCGTGGCGCGTGACCGGGCCGGTGCCCTGCATGTGTTTCTCAACACCTGCCGGCATCGCGGCATGAAAGTCTGTCGTTACGACGAAGGCAACACGAAGACCTTCATGTGTCCTTACCACGGCTGGAGTTACGGCCTCGATGGCAAGCTGGTCGGCGTGCCGGACTATCAGGAAGCCTATAAGCCGCCCTTCGATCGCGACGAATGGCGTCTCGTCGAGGTCGCACAGATGGCGACGTTTCGCGGCACGATCTGGGCGACCTGGGACAAGCGCGCACCCAGCTTCGAAGAATATCTGGGCGAGGCGCGCTTTGCCCTCGACCATGCGCTATGCCCCTGGGATGGCGGCGATGGAGAGACCGAGGTGCTTGGCAGCACACAGCGCTGGATCATTCCGTCCAACTGGAAAATTGTCGCGGAAAATTTTGCGGGCGATGCCTTGCATGTGGTGAGCCATCGCTCGGTCGATTTGGCGGGCATCGGACCCAGTGAAGGCGAAGGACGG
The DNA here is from genome assembly GCA_945906755.1 of Klebsiella pneumoniae. Taxonomy (GTDB): domain Bacteria; phylum Pseudomonadota; class Gammaproteobacteria; order Burkholderiales; family SG8-39; genus SHXR01. The sequence continues at coordinate 1,389 of CAMDRJ010000030.1, forward strand.
CGCGACGATCCGGGCCGCTTGGTGCTGGGTGCCTATCCGGGCGGGCATGGCGCGGTGTATGGCGTGCGCGAGTCCAACTCCTCACCGAATGATTACGGCGCCTCACGCATCACCGCCGAATACTTCCGCGAGTGCTGGGAAAAGCGCCGGGCACGGCATGGGCAGACGGCGGGCGTGGTACCGATTGTCGGCACCATCTTCCCCAACATGTCGTTTCACGGACAACAGCCGCGCACGATTCTGGTGGCCCATCCGCTTGGCGTCGATCGCACCGAGATGTGGCGCATCTACTTTGCCGACAAAGACGCGCCGGCCGAAGTCAAACAGTTCCTCCGTCGCTATTACGTCCGCTATTCGGGCCCGGCGGGAATGACCGAACAAGACGACATGGAAAACTGGAACTATGCCACCGCGGCCAGCCGTGGCGTGATTGCGCGCCAGTACCCCTATCACTACAAAGCAGGCCTCGGTGCCGCCAAATTGAGCAAGCTGATTCCGGGCATCATCACCGAACATCCGATCACCACCGAACAGAATCCACGTGTGCTGTATCAACGCTGGGCCGAGTACATGGATGCCGACAACTGGGACCAACTGCTCGCCACTGAGAGCGCCATCCGCTAGGAGGCCGGCGAAGTGACCCTCCCCCAATGACACTGCGCCAAATGACACTGCCCCCTTTGCCCCCGTCACGCCTTGCGTATCTTGACCTGATGCGCGAGATCGAAGACTTCCTGCATCATGAAGCAGAGCTCCTCGATGAGCGACGCTTCGAAGCATGGCTCGAACTGCTCACTGACGACATTCATTATTGGATGCCGCTACGCAAGAACCTCGCTTTCGAGGACCGCGATCGCGACATCACGGCCGAAGGCGATGTGGCATGGATCGATGATGACAAGGCCACGCTCGCCAAACGCGTGCGGCAGATTCTCACCGGCATCCATTGGGCCGAAGAACCGCTGTCGCGCGCCTCGCATCTGGTGACGAACATCAGCCTGTTCAATCAGGCGGACTTTCTGGCCGACCCGGCAGCGGCCTATCAGGATGGCGCGCTTCTCAATATCAAATGCCGCTTTCTCGTGCATCGCAATCGCCTCGAGACGGAAACCGACTTTCTGGTCGGACGCCGCGAAGACACGCTGCGCCGCGTGGGTGGTGCACTGCGTATCGCCAAGCGAAAAATCATCATCGATCAAAGCGTGTTGCTCGCGAAGAACCTGACCATCTTCATTTAGCGTCCCCATCCAACCAACCGACAAACCCAATGAAACCATTCTTCGCATTGATCGCCGGTGCGATCGCGCTCACTTGCGTACTGCCGGTCGCCGCACAAAGCTACCCCGCCAAACCATTGCGCGTGATCGTGCCATTCCCGCCAGGCGGCACGGCCGATGCGCTCTGTCGTGAGATCGCGGCGCGCATGACGACGCATTTCGGTCAGCAGGTGTTGATCGACAATCGCGGTGGTGCCAATGGCATGATCGGCGCCGATATCCTCGCCAAAGCGGCACCGGACGGCTACACGATCGGTCTCATGTCGAGCAGCCATAGTGCCGTGCCGCATGTGAGCAAGCTGCCGTTCGATCCGTTGCAGGACTTCATTCCGATCACGCTGATTGCGGTCGTGCCGGGCCTGCTGAGCGTGCATAGCAGCGTGCCCGCAAAGAACCTCGCTGAACTGCTCGCCTTGGCGCGTGCGCAACCGGGCAAGCTCACCTACGGACATCCGGGCAGCATGTCGGCGGCGCATCTCGCCATGGAAGCGCTCAAGTTGCAGGCGAAAGTAGACATCGTCGCCATTCCCTACAAAGGCGGTGGACCGGCGCTTGCCGATCTGCTCTCCGCGCAAACGCAGATGTCGATCAGTGGACCCACTGCGCATTTACCGCATATCGCCACTGGGCGCCTCCGGCCGATCGCCGTCACCGCGCAACGCCGCTCCACCGCGGTGCCCGATACCCAGACAATCGCCGAAAGCGGCCTCGCCGGCTTCGATTCGAGCGAGTGGTACGGCCTCTTTGCCCCCGCACGTGTTGTGCCCGAGCATATCGAGCGCCTGCATGCAGAACTCGTGCGTGCAATCCAGTCACCCGAAATGAAAGCCCGCATGGCAACGCTCGGTGCCGAGGGCTCCGCGAATTCACCCGCACAATTCGCCGCGTTCTTTCGTACCGAGATGGACAAGAATGGCAAGCTCATTCGCGAGCTGGGCCTCAAAGCTGAATAAGAACCCGTTACCAAATGAGGGAAAACATCCCCTCATGCTCCCCTAAATTTGGGCCGATTCGCGTCAATATGAAACGGCCCCGGAAGGATGTCACCACATGGATCTCGAATTAAGCGGCAAGAAAGCAGTCGTCACCGGCGGGTCACGCGGCATCGGTTTTGTCATTGCCGAACGTCTCATCAAGGAAGGCTGCTCCGTGAAAATCGTCGGGCGCGATCGTGCCGCCGTCGACAAGGCGCTTACCAGCTTGCGAGCGACCGCCAATGGTCGCGTCAGCGTGGCAGGTCATTGTGCGGATCTGGTCGACTTGCAGCAGATCGAATCGGTGTTTCCATTGCTGACCGATGCCGATATTCTCGTCAATTCAGCCGGCGCGGTACCACGCGGTTCGCTTGCGGATACACCGGCTGCCAAACTACGTCCCGCTTTCGATGCCAAAGTCATGGGCACCATCGATCTTTGTCGCGAAGTCATGCGCCACATGACCGCCCGGCGAAGTGGCGTCATCATCAACATCATCGGTGCCTCGGGTGAGCGGCCCAATCCACGCTCGATCGGCACCTCGATTGCCAATGCGGCCCTCATCGCGTTCACGCAAGCAGTGGGATCACTCAGCGTGGACGATAACGTGCGCATGGTCGGCATCAACCCGGGGCTCATTGCCACCGAACGCACGACATCCGTACGCGATGCCTCCAATCCGGTGGACGCAGGGGCTTACCGGCATCTCATGCAGTCTCTGCCGTTCGGTCGCATGGGCACCACCGAGGAAGTCGCCGATATGGCGCTCTTCTTCGCATCACCCCGTGCCTCCTATGTGAGCGGTGCGGTGGTCACCATTGATGCCGGCACGCGCTTTCGGGTGTAGCACTTCATGACCAATGAGGGCAATGAAGTCACACGCACGCTGGCTGCATTTGCCGCCACCTTTGATGGCAAGGCCATGCCGGCGACGGTGCGCCACGAGGCAAGGCGCGCGCTGGTAAACGGGCTTGGTGCCGCGCTCGGTGCTGCCGCGCGCAATGAAGTCGCCATCCCAGTTGCCGTCCTGCTAACTCAAGGCAGCGTTGGCAATTTCAGCATGATCGGTCGCCGTGAGCGCCTTCCCATGCTGGATGCCGCCTTCGTCAACGGCATCGCCATCAATGCCCTCGATTTCGATGACACGCATCTGCCCACCGTCATTCATCCGACCGCGCCAATCGCACCGGGCATCATCGCGCTCGCGGAACGCGGCGGCATTACCGGCCGCGCGTTGATCGACGCCTTTGCGATCGGTATCGAGGTGGCCTGCCGCCTCGGCAACGCGGTGCCGGGTCACTACGCGCGTGGCTTCCATATCACCGCCACCTGCGGCGTCTTCGGTGCAACCGCGGCAGCCGGTCGCCTCCTCGGTCTCAACACCGATCAGATGTTGGCAGCGTTCGCTAGCGCGGGCGGCCAAGCGGCTGGGCTCGTTGAGAATCTTCCAACCCTTGCCAAAAGTACCAGCGTCGGCGGAGCCGCACGTGGTGGACTGTTAGCCGCATTGCTCGCAGAACAGGGTTGGTCAGGCGGATCGCAAACGATCGAAGGCCGCTTCGGCTTCGCACGCGTGCTGGCCGATCAATTTCTCTCCGCTGCGATCACAGATGGCCTTGGCGCACAGTGGGAAGTCCTGAAGAACGATTACAAGCCCTACCCATGCGGTGTGGTGTTGAATCCGGTCTTGGACGCCTGCCTCGCACTCGCCGAAACGGGCACCATCGATGCAACGAAGATCGCGAGAGTTACTGTTCACGGCCATAAGCTGCTTGGCGTTCGCGCCGACCGCGGCGTGGTGACAGATGGCCAATTAACGCGCCTTAGCATCCATCACTGTGCGGCGATCTCGTTCGTGCGCCGTCGCGCGGGCGTCGATGAATTTACCGAGGCCACCGCGCGGGATCCGGCGATTCAGGCCATTGCGCGAAAAGTCATCTATCAAGAAGACCCGGCGTGCGCCGTCGAATCCGCGCGCGTCATCGTTCGACTGACGGATGGCACCGAGCAAACACATGCCGTGGCGCATGCCCGCGGCAGTACCGCACGCCCGTTGACCGATGCCGATCTCGAAGCGAAGGCGCGCCTGCTGGCTGCCCACGGCGCGCGCGATTGCGATATCGATCGACTGCTCAACCTCCTCTGGCGTCTGGATGAACTGCCGGATGCCAAGGTCATTGCGCAAGCAATGCGCTTGCATTGAACGACGCGACTTCTCGCATGCCACTGCCAAGTGCTGCCATGCAAGGTAAAGTCACGGCATTCCTTTTTCCACGAAGCGATTTCCAATGAAATTCGGCATCTTCGATCATCTTGATGACAGCGGCGTACCCCTTAACGTGCTCTATGAGCAGCGCCTGAAACTCATTGAAGGCTATGAGCGCGCGGGCCTCTATGCCTACCATCTGGCTGAGCATCACGCGACCCCGCTTGGCATGGCGCCCTCGCCCACCGTGTTTCTCGCGGCGGCGGCACAACGCACCAGCACCATTCGACTGGGTGCGCTCGTGTTCACGTTAGCGCTCTATCACCCGCTTAGGCTCGCCGAAGAAATCTGCATGCTCGATCACTTGAGCAATGGCCGCCTCGAAGTCGGTATCGGCCGTGGCATCAGTCCGATCGAAATCGACATGTACGGCGTTGATAACGCCGTCGCGCAGGCGCGCTATCTGGAAGCCTCGAAGGTCATCCTGCAAGCCTTGACCTCGCCGATGCTGGACCATGAAGGCACGCATTTCAAATTTCGCAAAGTTCCGCTGCCGATGTCGCCGCTGCAGAAGCCGCATCCGCCGCTATGGTATGGCGTACCCAATCCACAGTCGGTCGAATGGCTCGCCCACAATGGCATCAACGCGGTGACCCTCGGCCCGCCCCCTCTGGTGCGCGGCATTACCGACCGCTATCGGGAAATCTGGGCGGCCGACGGGCGCGATGCCAAGGCCATCCCGCATATGGGCTTCACGCGCCATGTCGTGGTGGCCGATACCGATGCGAAAGCACACGAGATCGCCGTTCGCGCGTATAAGCGTTGGCATAAGAGCTTCTGGCATCTTTGGCTCGACCACAATCATCTTGGTGTGCAACCGCCGCATGCGGTCTTTCCGGCCGATTTCAATGCGCTGCTTGAGCGCGGCACGGCGATTGTCGGTTCGCCCGATACCGTGCGTGAGAAGTTGCTATCGCAAGTGAGCGTGAGTGGCGCCAACTATGCGCTGATCGACGTCTCGTTTGGCGATATGGCACCGGCTGATTCGGCGCGCACGGTGGAACTCTTCGCGCGGCACGTCATGCCCGCATTTGCATAAAGTCGACGACGCGCGGTGATTCTTTCGCGCGGTCGTGCTCTCGTGGAGCGATTGAACCGATGAGTGATGCCACGCTCCACCGCATGCTCGCACGCGTGGTCACCGTAGAGCCGCGCGAAACACGTGCGCTGCTTTGGTCGTTCGGCTATTTCTTTTTTCTGCTGGCCGGCTACTACGTGCTGCGCCCGGTGCGGGACGAAATGGGTCTGGCCAGCGGCATCAAGAATCTACCCTGGCTCTTCACCGCAACGTTTTTCGTCATGCTGGCACTGGTGCCGATCTATGGCGCCCTGGTGGCAAAGCTGCCGCGTCAACGCTTCATTCCGCTGGTCTATCACTTCTTCGTCGCCAACATTCTGATTTTCTGGTTGATGCTGCAAATGCAGTGGGCACTCGATATCACCGCGCCGGTGTTTTTTGTCTGGATCAGCGTCTTCAATTTGTTTGCGGTATCGGTGTTCTGGTCGTTCATGGCCGATCTGTTCGGCTCGGAACAAGGCAAGCGCATGTTTGGTTTCATCGCCGCAGGCGGCTCCGCCGGTGCGCTGCTTGGTCCCACGATCGCCGCGACGCTCGCCATCCCGCTCGGTCGCGCTCACCTCCTGCTCATCGCCGCGATCTTGTTGGAGGCCGCCGTCTACTGCGCATGGCGACTGGAAGCCGCCAGTAGCGAGTTCAAAACACGAACGGTCGCGACGACCGCGAACGCGGACACTGCAATCGGCGGCAATTGGATCGCCGGATTCCTCATGATCCTGCGCTCGCCCTATCTTGCCGGTATTGCGCTGTGGGTCGCTCTATTATCGCTGGTCGGCACCTTCCTCTATTTTCAACAAGCGAATATCGTTGCGGCCGCATCGAACGATCCCAATCAGCGCATCACATACTTCGCACAGATCGATATTGCGGTCGCGCTGTTGACGATCCTGGTGCAGTGCCTCGCGACCGGGAAGCTCATCAAGCGCTTCGGTGCCGGTCCCGCGGCTGCCTTTTTGCCATTGGTATTTGGCATCGGTTTTGCCATTCTTTGGATGTCGCCGATGCTATGGGTCATCATCGCGTTTCAAGCGGTGCAGCGTGCGGCCAACTTCGCGATCTCGAATCCGGCACGCGAAGTCTTGTTCACCGTGGTCGATCGCGAAGAAAAGTACAAGGCGAAGAACGTCATCGATAATGTCGTCTTTCGCGGCAGCGACGCGGTCTTTGGCTGGGTATTTGCCGCTCTGCGCGGACTCGGCATGGAGCTAGGCGCGATATCCTTGGCCACCATACCGGTGACGGTGGCCTGGCTCGCTTTGGCATTGACACTTGGCCGTGCGCAGGAACGCCGATCAAACATAAACGGAGGTTGAAATGCGTTCACGCCTACCCATTACTCGGCGTACGGTGTTGAAGGCGGGCGCGAGCCTTGCCGCGTTAGGCTGGTCGGGATTCACCGCTGCGCAGGCGACTGGCCCGGTACTCACTCGCGCCATTCCCCGCACCAAGGAGCCGCTGGCGGTCATTGGCTTGGGTACCGCGATCATTTTCGATTTCGGTCAAGACGTCGCCAAGCGCGCAGAACGAACGCAAGTGATCCACACGCTCCTCGATGGCGGCGCTCGCATGATCGACACCGCGCCCTCCTATGGCACCGCCGAATCGGTGGTGGGCGATCTGCTCGCCAATATGAAGGTTCGCGACAAAGTGTTTCTCGCCACCAAGGTACGCGCCGACAACAACGATGTATTCGTGCAGCAGATGAAGACGTCCCAAACGCGCTTGCGCTCCGAGAAATTCGATCTCATGCAAATGCATAACGTCGGCTTTCTTGACCGCAAGCAATTCGCCTCGCAGATCGCGATTGTGCGCGACTGGAAAGCGCAGGGCCTGTTCCGCTATATCGGCGTCACCCATTCGCAGGACCAATCGCGTGCCAATGAACGCCTGATCGAAATGATGCGCAACGACGCGCTCGATTTCATCCAGGTCAATTATTCGATGGCCGAACGGAGTGTCGAAGACAAGCTGCTCGCGGTCGCCGCCGAAACCGGCACCGCAGTCCTCTGCAATCTCCCGTTCGCACGTGGCGCCTTGTTTCGTGCCGTGGCAGGCAAGGCGGTCCCGGATTGGGCGAAAGAAGAATTCGATGCGCCGACCTGGGGTCAGTTCTTCCTCAAGTATCTCATTGCGCATCCGTCGATCAACGCGGTACTGCCCGGCACCGACAAAGCGGAGTACATGATCGACAACCTGAGTGCAGCGCGTACGCGACTCCCAACCGCCGCGCAACGCAAACGCATGGTCGATTTTATCGCGACGGTATAGCGCTTCTTACCGGTGCATCATGCCGCCAATCCCACTCTTGCCGGCGTGGCAGCGGTTGCGATGCCGGGCCAGCACGCTACAACCTCGTCGGCGGCCACCACCTGTCCGAAATATTGGTCGATGTTGAAAAGTGTTGCCTCATGCGTCGCCTGCGAATACGTCGCGGTGCAATCGCTGGTGAACACCACGTAATAGTCCTTCAGAAACGCTTGGCGCGCCGTCGTTTCAACACACACGTTGGTGGCCACCCCCGTCATGATGACCGTACGTATCCCCATTGAACGAAGCACCAAATCGAGATCAGTGCATTCGAACGCGCCATAGCGGTGTTTGGTGATGATGGCTTCATCAGCCCGCGGCTGGATTTGATAGAACTCGCGCCCCCACTCACCGTCCCCGCAGACCGGATACTCGATATAGGCGCCATTGCGCCGGCGCTTCGCTTGCTCCAACCAGACTTCCGAGAGATACCAGTTCGGTGCGGTGTTGTATGTGTTGCGGATCCAGACGCAACGCACTTTGGCGGCACGCGCGGCATCGACCAGGTGGCCAAGCCGCGTCACCATCGCCTTGACGGCCGTGACATCGCGCCCTTCTTGATGCATCGCGCCGCCTTCGGCACAAAAATCGTTCTGCACGTCCACCAGCAAGATGGCGGTATGTTCCGGGCGGACTTTCTCAGCAAGCGTGCTTAGCATGATCGATTCTCCTAGCGAAACGCTGATTAAGCTATCCCGCGCAATCAGCGTGACCAAATTTTTCGGGGAGTTACGAGGGGGCGAGCCCCCTTGTTCAATTATCTCCTAAGGTTTCCAAATCATCGTCTCGACATCGAACGGCTTAATCGCACCGCGACGTCCGGCCAGCTCCATGTTCGCCTTCAAGCTTGGGACGTTGAACTCGTTGGTGAATTGCGGCAGATTCATCGCGGCCACCAGATCGGGCTTCACGCCCGTCCACTTTGACACCCACTCGTCCCGCTCGGCCTTCGGCGCATCGATCAGCAATTTCGTTGCACGATCCATGGCCCGCCGGAATCGCCGTGCCGTATCCGCATTCGCCTTGAGCCAGCTTTCCTTGGCGATGAGGAGCGCAATATCCATGTTCGGGATGTTCTCCTGATATGGGAAGGCCACCGTTCTGGCATTCCCGCTTCGCATCATGATGGTGAGGAACGGCTCGACCGCCCACACCGCATCAACGCGATTCTGAAACAAGGCATCCGGCATCTGCGGAAATGGAATCTCCATGAACTGCGCCGCCTTCGGGTCCGCGCCGTTCTTTTGCATCCATTCGTGCAGATGCAGGTAGTTGACGCTATTGATCAGTCCGGCGGCGATTCGCTTGCCGGCGAGGTCTTTCGCGCCGCGAATAGAGTCCTTGTCACGAACGACGAGACCGGAGTTGTCAGGCTGCGTGGCAAGGATGCGCGTATTGGGAACGGCGAGCATCACATCCAGGCGATTGGCACGTGCGACCATCGGTTCAAGGATCGCGCTGCATCCGAACTCCGCGCTGCCGCCGTAGACGGCTTCAACGGCCAGCGCGCCTTGCGCGACCATCGTCCATGTCACGTTTAGGCCTTCCTCGGCGAACCAGCCTTTGTCGCGCGCGACAATCAACGGCGTGTAATTGGTAATGGGTGTCGCCGCGACGCGAACCGTTCTCGGTTGCGCGTGGGAGAGCTGGGCAGCCAACAGAATCAACGCCGACACGGCGCACAATACTTTGCCAAACGTCATCATGGATGCTCCTTTAAGAGATTTACCATCACTGTTCCCATTTCAGCCGCGTCCGCTGGTTTCCCGATGCCACCTGATCAGCCTCGCCTCGGCAAACAGGAACACGCGATTGAGTAGATAGCCGAACAGCGCAAGCGTAAAGATCCCCGCGTACATTTCCGGAATCTTAAATGTGCGTTGTCCGAGCAGCACGAAATAGCCGAGTCCGTCATTGGACACGATCATCTCGCCGAGGATCGCCAGAATCAGCGAGATGGCGAGGCTGATCCGCATGCCGGTGAGAATCTGCGGACTGGCTGCCGGCAACACCAGCTCCCGGATGGTCTGCAGCGTCGACAAGCCAAGCGTTCGGGCGGTATCGAATTGCACCACATCGATCGAACGCACGCCGCTATAGGTATTGAGCAGAATTGGGAAAAAGGATGCCACCATGATCAGCACGACCTTCATTTCATGACCGATCCCGACAAACAGCACGAGCACTGGAAGGTACGCAGGACCCGGTATCGGACGCAAGACCTCGACCAACGGCTCGAACAAATTGTAGAGAACGCGAAAGTAGCCCATGGCCAAGCCCACTGCCACGCCAAGTACGACCGCGAGCCCATAACCCAGCATCTGGCGCCAGAAGGTGGCCAGAAGATGCCCGGGCAGCGTTCCGTCGACGATGTTCTCGACCCAGGCGCCGATGATGCTGCTCACGGTTGGCCAGGTCGGTGTATCGACGAAGTACGTCGCCGACACTTGCCAGAAGATCAACAGCAAGACGATGAGCAGCAACCCGGAGGCGCGCGATCCACGAAGCCAACGGACGAACCAATCGCTCATGCCCGCGCCTCCGATAATCGGATGCCATGACGTGACCCCACGGTCGGCGCCCACGGCGGCATTCGCGGGCGCATCCCCACGGGCTCGCGCTCGCTTCCGCTCTCGCTCACCCGCGTGGCCCCTGCTTTTCCGCTCACGCCTGGCGCCTCCGACTCTGTGATGCCATGACGAGACCGCAGGGTCGGCGCCACGGCGGCATTCGCGGGCGCATCCCCACGGGCTCGCGCTCGCTTCCGCTCTCGCTCACCCGCGTGGCCCCTGCTTTTCCGCTCACGCCGCCCTTCCCGCCATCACCTGCGCGACCATGGTTCCGTACAGCCGCTCACGTAGCGCGAGATAGGCCGGCTCGCTGCGCGTCTCGATCTGATTGCGGGGATAAGGCATCGGCACATCGACCACCTCGGCAATCCTTCCGGGCGATGCACTCAGCACGATGACCCGTTCGGCGAGATACAGCGCCTCATCCAGATCATGGGTGACAAACAGAATCGTGAGGCCGAGTTCCTTCCACAGCGACAGCAGCAGGTCTTGTAGCTCCACTCGCATCATCGCATCGAGCGCGCTGAACGGCTCATCCATCAGGAGGAGATCAGGCCGCCTGGCAAGCGCACGCGCGATGGCCACCCGCTGCTGCATGCCGCCGGAAAGCTGATACGGATAGTAGTGCGCGTAGCGGCCAAGCCCAACATGCTCGATTTGCCGCCGGCATTCTTCCTCCCTGGCGGCTTGTGGAGAATTCGAGCGATACTTGACGCCGAGCATAACGTTCTGAAGCACGGTCTTCCAGGGGAATATCGACTTCGTGTACTGCTGGAAGACGACCATCATGTCGTCGCGCGGCTTGACCACCGCTTCACCCTTTAGCCGGATCGCGCCCTTGGTCGGTGCGGAGAGGCCCGCCATCATGTGAAGCAGCGTCGATTTTCCGCAACCCGATGGCCCGATCAGCGCGACGAAGCTACCCTTCGCCACGGAGAACGACACGTCCTCGACCGCGGCGCGCCCGTGCGAGGAAAACCGCCGCTCGACTCGATCGATCACGATGTATTCATTCATTAGCGCTGACCGTTTAAGGCCCTCGACGGGAAGTGAACTGCGATCGGTATTCGGTGAGCAATATACATGCCATCGGCCTTCCAGCTGCCGGAAAACAGATTACCCCAACTCTGATCGCTTCGCAACGGACGTCAAGCGAGCCGCACGGAGCGACAGGCCGGGCAGGAACCGGTTATCGTACGGCTTCATCACTCCGCTCGACTTTTCATGACCGACACCACCCATGCCATCGCGTTGCACGTCAACGGCACCCGCCGGACCGGCCACGTGGAAGCACGCCTGACGCTGGCAGATTTTCTGCGCGAAGAGTTGGGTCTGACCGGGACGCACCTCGGCTGCGAACACGGCGTATGCGGCGCCTGCACCGTGCACCTGAATGGCGCACCGGTGCGCGCCTGTCTACACTTTGCGGTGCAGGCGGCCGGTGCACAGGTCACCACCGTCGAAGGACTGGCGACCGCGGGCGAGCTCACTGCATTGCAGAAGTCGTTTCGCGAGCACCATGCGTTGCAGTGCGGGTTTTGCACGCCGGGCATGTTGATGACCGCGCAAGCCTTTCTCACGGAGCATCCGGATCCCACCGCTGACGAAGTCCGCGCGGCGATATCGGGCAACCTTTGCCGCTGCACCGGTTACATCCCGATCGTCGAAGCCATCCTCGACGCAGCCAGGACGGCGAAACCATGAACGCGCCCGCCCATCCGCCGCTTCGAGAAGGCGCACCCTACATCGGGCAATCGATCCGCCGCACCGAGGATGAACGATTTCTCACCGGGCGCGCGCGGTATGTCGGTGATTTCAAATTGGACGGCCTGTTGCATGCGGTGATCGTACGAAGTCCGCATGCCCATGCGCGCATCGTCAACATCGATCGCGACAAAGTCTTGGCAAGCCCCGGCGTCAAGGCGTTCTTCACCTACGCCGACATCGCAACATACGGGGCGATCATCCCGGTTCGTTTGGCGCCCTTGCCAGGTGTCGATCGCTTTCTGCAGGAACCACTCGCAAACGACCGCGTCCGCTACGTCGGCGAACCCATCGGCATCATCGTTGCCAACAATCGCTACCTTGCGGAAGACGCCTTGGACGCGGTTGACGTCACCTACGAAATGCTCGACCCGGTCGTCAATATCCGCCAAGCCCTCGCTGACGAAAGTGTCCTCCATCCGCTACCTGGCACCAACACCGCCAACCGCTATGTAGTGAGCAAGGGCGATGTGGAGGAAGCCTTCGCGAGCGCGTTCTACACGCGTCGCGAAGAGTTCTATTCGCACCGGCATTCCGCGGTCATGCTGGAGACGCGCGGCTTGGTGGCCGCCTTCGATGCCACGGCAAAGAAGCTCACGGTGTGGGGCGCGACCAAGGTGCCTTTCTTCAATCGCCGCGCGTTGGCCAAGATGCTGAAGCTTGCAGAGTCGGCAATTGAGATGATGGAGCTGGATGTCGGCGGTGCGTTCGGCGTTCGTGGCGAGTTTTATCCCGAAGACTTCCTGGTCCCCTTTGCCGCGATGAAGATCGGCGCGCCGGTCAAATGGATCGAAGATCGGCGTGAACATTTCCTCTCTTCGAATCACTCGCGTGAGATGGAGTGCGAGCTGGAAGTGGCATTCGCGAAAGACGGCGAACTGCTCGCGATGCGCGGCCGGATCTTTGGTGACCTGGGTGCCTATATTCGCACCGCGGGCGGCGTCGGCAACGCCAAGGCCGCGCAATTCCTGCCGGGCCCCTATCGCCTCGACAATTTCTCCTGTGAAGTGACGAGTCTGCTCTCGAACAAAACGCCGGTGGGCACCTATCGCGCACCCGGACGCTACGAGGCCAATTTTTTTCGCGAGCGCATGTTCGATCTCGCTGCGGCCGATCTTGGCATCAGCCCGGTCGATATCCGCCTGAGAAACCTCATCGCCGCGAGTGAAATGCCGTACAGCATCGGCCGCATCTGTCCGTATGAAGGCGACAATGAATACGACACCGGTGATTACGCCTCGGCGTTTCGCCGCGCCCTGGACGGCATCGATTACCAGACCATCGCCCCACTATCGGGAACGATGATCGACGGCAAGTATCATGGTGTGGGCATTTGCGCGTTTGTGGAATCGAGCGGCGCGGGTCCCTCCGAAAGCGCGCGAATCGTGGTACGTGGCTCCAAACATGTCGACGTTTTCACCGGCTGCACCAGCATGGGCCAAGGCCATGAGACGGTCTTCGCGCAGATCGCCGCCGACGAGTTATCGATGCCGTTCGACACCATCAAAGTCTTTCATGGCTCAACCACCTTCGTGGAATCAGGCTTTGGCACGTATCACAGCCGCGCGATCGTCATGGGCGGCAGCGCCATCAAGATCGCCGCCGAACAACTCATCAGTCAGCTGCTTGCGCTGGCAGCCGAACGCGCCAATATGGACCCGTCGCGCCTCGTCTATCGGACCGGACAGGTTCGTGAGCGAGAGAGCAACGAATTGATTCTCACCTTCGATGAACTCGTTGCCTTGGCACGGCAAGGCGACACCAAGGCCGCCGCGGTGCTCACCGTGAATGCAACGTTTGAAGTCACCAAACGCACCTACACCTATGGCACGCATGTTGCGCATGTGGCGGTCGATCCGGAAACCGGCGGCATCGATGTCCTGCGCTATGTGGGCGTCGAGGATGTTGGCCGCGCCATCAATCCCTTGCTGGTCGATGCGCAGGCAATCGGCGGCACGGTTCAAGGCCTCGGCGGCACCATGCTGGAAGAGTTTGTCTACGATCAGCATGGCCAGTTGGTCACCGGCACGCTGGCCGATTATCTGTTGCCGACCAGTTGCGATTTCCCGTCAGTCGAGTCGATCACGCTCGAAGAAGCGCCCTCCAAACTCAATCCGCTCGGGGTGAAGGGGGCGGGTGAAGGCGCGATCGGCTGCGTGGGCGCTGCCATCGGCAATGCCGTGTCGGCTGCCCTCGCCACGCTCAAGGTGAATGTCACGCGTCTGCCGTTGAGCCCCAACAACTTGACGAAACTGATCAGAGAGGCACGCTCATGAAGTGGCGCGACTGCGTCATTGCGGTGGTGGCGGGCGATCGCCGCGAACAGGAGATTGCGCGGCAGGCGGCGCTCACCGGCGCGACCGTCAAAGCGTTTGGCTTTCCATGGCCAGACGGTGGGATCGATGGCGTCAAGCGATGCGCGAGCGCCACCGAAGCGTTGCAGGACGCGCATGTCGCGCTGTTCCCGATTCCGGGCATCGCCCCGGACGGCGCGCTGTTTGCACCCGCCTCGCCCGAGCGCATCATCCTCACGCGCGAGGCACTCGCCGGCCTGCGCGCGCCACGCCACATCATCCTCGGCTGGGCCGATCCCCATCTCAAAGCCCATGGCGAATCACTTGGCATCACGTTCCATGAATACGAATGGGACAAGGACTTGATGTTGTTGCGCGGTCCGGCGATCGTCGAGGGGATGCTGCGGGTGATCATTGAGAACACCGACATCACCATCCACAAATCGAACGTGTGTGTGGTCGGACAAGGCACGATCGGCTTATTGGTCACGCGGACCTTGATCGCGTTAGGCGCAACGGTGCATGTCGCCGCGCGCAACAAGATACAACGCGCCGAGGCCCATGCAGCCGGAGCGATCGCACATACGCTCGCCGAGCTGGCGACCCTTGCTCCAACGCTTGACACGTTGATCGCGTCGGTTCCCGCACAGATCGTGAATCGCGAGGTATTGGCGCGACTACCAAAGCATGCGTTGTTGGTTGATCTCGCCGCCCCGCCGGGCGGTATCGATCGCGATGCGGCCAAAGAATTGGGATTGAAGTTCGTCTGGGCGCGCGGTATGGGTTCCCGTGCACCGGTCACCGTCGGTCGCAGTCAATGGAGCGGCATTCGGCCGCGCATCGAGAACATCTTGAGTATCGCGTAGAAAGGGAATTACCATGCCTGTCGTCACGGTTCAACTTTGGAGCGGCCGTACCGTCGCGCAAAAGCGCAAACTGGTCAAGGCCATCACCGATGCCATGATCGAGCACGCCGATTGCAAGCCCGATCATCTGCATGTGATTATTCAGGACGTGCCGAAGAATTCATGGGGACGCGCCGGCATGCTCGGCATCGATCATGAGAAACCCAAGCGCGCGAAGCGTTGACACCATGGCCACCCCATCTGCGACTGGACAAAATCCCCGCGCCCTTGCCTATGCGCACATGCTGATGCAGGTGCGCGATATCGACGCCGCACGCCACTTCTATGTCGATCTGCTCGGCTTCACTGTTCGACAAGCGAAACCGCTTGCGGATGGCCGACCGTTCGTGCCGTTCAATGAAGGCATCGCGCTCACCACGGGTGGACCGGGTGCCTCGCCGCAGATCGATCACATCGCATTTCGCGTGTTCGATGTGCGCGGGCTCGCGAGTCGTTGTCATACAGCCGGCGTCACCTTTCGCCAGGATTTGCATGACGGCATTTACGGCCTCACCGTGTATATCGCCGATCCGGACGGTACGACGATTGAGTTGTACGAGGAAGGGATAAAGATGGCGGACTACACCGTCTCGCGGAGCTTGTAGTCGCGGATCAGGACCTCGGCGGGAAGACGGAGCCCCGTCGATAGTCGGCGAATCATATCCAAGGTGAGTGGCCGCACGCGATTGAGAACCTCGGCCACCCGCGCGCGCGAACCGATGTAGGGCTCGAGGTCCTTGCGCGATAGTGCGCGGGCCTCCATCACATGTAAAAGAAACTCGATGGGGTCCGGATCAGGAATGGGAAAATGCTCGCGCTCATAGTTCTCAATAAGAATTACCAGCACGGCGAGGCGGTCGGCTTCGGGTGACCCCTCGCGTGCATCCCAAAGAGATTCAACTTCTTTCAGCGCAGCCGCGTGTTCCCGCTTTAAACGAATGGGGCGCAATTCCATATTCGGCTCCATTACCTTAAATGGTTGTGGCATCGATACGGTCGTACGCACGGTGAGTACCGACGAATCGAACGAATATGATGCCGCGGTTATAGTGGACCGCCACCACCAGGCGGTATTCGTTACCCTTGATATTGAACACGACGCGCCCATTCGCAACAAAGCTGGCGCTGCGGTAGGCGGCCTTGATGTCGGCCGGTCGTGCCCAATCGGCCCGGCTTGCCTCTGCGTACCATGCCCGGAGCGGGATTTCGGCGTCCGGATGGATGCGCCAGAACTCTCGGAGCGTGCTGATAGCGATGATTCGCATAACGTACTTTACCATGCTCCCGTGATGGGAGCGAAGCGCAATGCCCTAGGGTGGCGTGTTGCGCGGAGTGCGTGCCAATTGCACCACACTTCCCGATTGAATCCAAAAGATTGGCCGGCCTCTGCGTGATCGACATTCCTGGAGTATTGTTCCAGTCGCTTTGAACAATCCGCTTTGAACAATCGATTCCACCCCCAAAGGAGACCCCATGTCAGTCGCACGCAAAATCACGCATTTAATCTGCGCGAGTTCCATTGCCCTGTTCGCCGGGCACGTCGTTGCTCAGCAACCCAGTTATGGCCCGGACATCAATATCGCCACCGCAAAGAAGATAGCCAGCCGCCGGTGCCGTCGCCGAAGCAACGAAGAATGGTTGGCCGGTCGCGATCGCGGTTGTCGATACCCACGGCTTTCTCGTGTACTTCGAGAAGGTGGATGACACGCAAAGTGCCAGTCCGCTGATCGCCGTCGAGAAGGCTCGCACCTCGGCCATGACCCGCCGGCCCACCCGCGTGTTCACCGAGACCATCGGCAAGGGCGGTAACGGCCTGGCGATTCTCGGACTGCCCGGTATTGCGCCCAATACGGGTGGCATGCCGATCATTGTCAACGGCAAGATCATCGGCGCCATCGGCGTGAGCGGCGTAACCGGTGATCAGGATGAGCAGATCGCGGTTGCCGGCACCAAAGCGATGTAGTCGATTCATTCGCGTCAATGCAAACGGGGCCATATTGGCCCCGTTTTTTTAGTCCGCGCGAATGTTCGCTTCCTTCACGACCTTCGCCCAACGCTTGATCTCAGCATCAATGAACGCACTCACCGCCCCGCTAGACATTGGCGGCGCCGGTTCGGCACCCAGTCCCGCGAAGCGCTCTTTCATCTGCGGGTCGGCATTCATCCGTACGATCTCCTGATTCACCTTTGCGATCACATCGGCCGGTGTCTTGGCCGGCGCGACCAACAGGAACCATGCGCTGAATTCGTAGCCCGGCACGCCGGCCTCCGCCAGCGTCGGCAGCTCGGGTAACAACGGCGTGCGTCGTGCGGTCGTAACGGCGAGCGCACGCAGCTTGCCTTGCTTGACGAATCCTCCCGACGACACGGTCGGATCGAGCATCAGATCAATCCTGCCGGCAACGAGATCCTGAACGGCAGGCGCCGCCCCCTTGTACGGAACATGCGTCATGGTGACGCCCGCCAACTGCGCGAGCAACGCGGCCGCCATGTGGCTGGTCGTGGCATTTCCCGAGGAGCCGTAGGTGAGACCGCCCGGCTTCGATTTTGCCAACGCGATCAACTCCCGCACGCTGTTCGCGGCCAGCGCGGGATGTACCGTCAACACGTTGGGGACGCTCGCGATCATCGCGACACCCGTCAAATCATGGACGGTGTCGTAGGGCAATTTTGGATGGAGGCTCGGATTCACCGCATGGCCGACCGTCACCACCAGAAACGTATAGCCGTCCGGGGCGGCTTTGGCAGCAAGCTCGGTGGCGATGATGCCGCCTGCACCCGGACGATTCTCGACGACATGTTGCTGCTTCCAGACCTCACCGAGCCTGAGGCTTGCCAGCCGCGCGAAGGTATCGGCCGAACCGCCCGGCGTGAATGGCACGATGAAGCGTATCGGCCGCTGCGGATATTCAGCCGCTTGACCATAGGAAAGCGTCGCAACGACCTGCGACATCGCAATCCACAGCACTGCATGTACAGCGCGAACCATGACTGCCCCTCTCAATGATAAAAATTCATGATGCCGGCACGGTCGCCAACCAGTGCCGCGCAATCTGTTCGCGGCGAGCGAACCACACCTTGCCGGTCGCTTGCATATGCGCGATCGCGGTCTGCAGTCCTTTGATGCGGCCGGCGCGACCGATGATTCGCGTATGCAGCCCGATCGACATCATCTTCGGCTGATGCGCGCCCTCGCGCCACAGGCAGTCGAAACAATCGACGACATAGTCGGCGAAGTCGCTCGCGCGCACAAACGCGAAGGAATCGACGAAGCGCATGTCATTGGTGTCGAATGCATAGGGCAATACCAGATGCGGTCGGCTCGCCACCGCGACATAGTAGGGACAGTCATCGTTGTACGCGTCGCTGTCGTAGAGAAAACCGCCCTGCTCAACCAGCAGCCGGCGGGTATTGATCGAAGGCGACGACTTGGTATGCCAACCGACCGGCGGCTTGCCATGCAGGCGCGCGATGGTCGCGACCGCGCGAGTGATCAATGCGCGTTCGGTGTCTTCGGCCATGCCGACATGCGACTCCCAACGCCAGCCATGACAGCAGACCTCGTAGTTCTGCTGGGCGGCATGCTGCGCGATCCAAGGGGTTGCCTCGAGTGCGCGGGCACAGGCATTCAAGGTGAGCGGCACCCCAAGCGAATCGATGAGGCGCGTAATCCGCCAATAACCGACGCGTGCACCATATTCGAAGTGGCTCTCCATGCACAGATCGGGCGCACCCTTGACCTCATGCGTGACTTCATGGACGGCCTCGTTCCGCTCGTCGCCGGACGATAAGCTCAGCTCGGCGCCCTCTTCCACATTGAGCACGACCGAGACGGCGAGTTGTGCGCGATGCGGCCAGCGTGCGTTCGGATAATGGTCAGCGTAACCGCGCAGATTACGGCTGGGGAATGTCGTCATGATGCTCGGTTGGCCTTTCTTCGCTTGGCGGCGCGGGGTACGCCAATCAAGATCGTTTCAATATCACGTCTCGTCCAGGCGTGGGCCAGACGACTAAAAATAAAACGCTCTTGGCCGGCGCATCGCCCCTCCTGAGGGACGCGAGCTTTTGCGATAGCATCAACTCGCTTGCCAAGCGGAGCGCGCGCCGCGCCGATGCCTTCCCCATAGGAGCTTCCCCAATGCCCGTGATCGATTCCCAAGTCCACGTCTATGAGGCGAATACGCCCAAGCGCCCATGGCACACCGTGCCGAATTGGCCCGCTCATGTCAACGGCGACGAGATGGTCGCCGCGATGGACAAAGTCGGCGTCGATGGCACGATCTTTATTTCCGCGTTTTCCATGTACCGCTACGACGCGAGCTATGCAGTGGAAGTGCAGCGTGCGCATCCCGGCCGCTTCGCCTTGGTCAAACCGATCGACCCCGACAATCCAGCGAACGCCGATGTCATCGCCGAATGGAAGAAAACGCCCGGCACGGTAGGCATTCGCATCATGCTGCCAAAGGAATCCGGACGCTCGCCGACCGACCCTGGTCTTGATCGCATCGCGCGCGCCGCGGTCAAGTACGACTTTCCGGTCAACATCCTTTGTTGGGACAATCTGGATGCGGGCCGGACCTTCATGGACCGCCATCCGGACACCCGCTTCATCCTCGATCATCTTGGCATCCTGCAGCCGCGCACTCCACCCGCCCCGGCACAACCCTGGGCCGATCTGCCAAAGGTGTTGGAACTCGCCAAGCGCAAGAACATCGTGATCAAGGTGAGCGGCGCCTGCACCTTATCGAAGGAACCCTATCCGTTTCCCGATATCTGGGACCCGCTTGCCCGCGTGTTCGATGCCTGGGGTTTCGATCGTTGCCTATGGGGAACCGACTGGACGCGCGCATTCGCAGTCGTCAATTACGAACAGGCAGTCGAGCCGTTCCGTCTCACCAAACGTCTTTCCGACAGCGAACGCTCAATGTTGATGGGCGGGGCGTGCGCGAAAGCCTATGGATAGTCGCCAAAGCGGGGCTAGACCCCGGATTGACCAGCAGGCCGACCCGCCGTACAGTCGCATGCATCATCACGAAAGGAACCGACCATGGATCTCAGGCTTACCGGCAAGACCGCCATCGTTACCGGTGGTAGCGAAGGCATCGGCAAAGGCATCGCGTTAGGACTCGCGCAGGAAGGCGTCGATGTCGCCATGTGTGCGCGGCGTAAAGAACCGCTGGAAGCGGCCGCCGCGGAAATTCGTAAGGCCACCGGACGCAAGATCATCGCGATACCGGCTGATCTCACCAAAGCAGCGGACGCTGAGAGCTTTATCCACGCAGCGGTCAAGGGCCTGGGTGGACGCATCGATTTGCTGGTCAACAACGCGGGGTCGGCCCCCGGCGGCACAGTCGAGTCGCTCAATGAAGAGCACTGGGCGCAAGCGCTGCAACTCAAATTCATGGGTTATGTACGCTGCACCAAGCACACGCTGCCCTACATGGTGAAGCAAGGCGGCGGCCGGGTCGTCAATCTGATCGGCAATGACGGCATCAAGGTGTCGTACTGGGAAATCGCACCCGGTGCCGCCAATGCCGCTGGGCAGAACTTCACCAAGGCATTGTCCGGACAATATGGCAAGCACAACATCAGCTTCTGCGCGGTGAATCCCGGGCCAGTACGCACCGAGCGTTGGACCGGCCTGGTCACCGCGATGGCGCGCGATATGAAACTCACGTTTGCCGAAGCCGACAAGCTCGCACCCGCCTCGATTCCGCTTGGCCGGATTGCCGAAGTGGAAGAAGTGGCCGATCTCGTGGTCTACCTGTGTTCGCCGCGCGCCCATTTCGTGAATGGCACGATGATCGAAATCGACGGCGGCCAGCAAAAAGATCTGATGGATCGGCTGCGGGATCGGAAGTAATTACTGGGGGCGCATGCCGGCCTTCTGCAGGATTTCCCGCCAGCGTTCGTAATCGGTGCGCATGAAGGCCTGGAACTCATCCGGGCCCTTCAGCACCGGCTCCACGCCTTGCGCGTCGAATTGCTTTTTCGTTTCGGGCGATTGCACCGCGCTCACCACCAGACCGTGCAGGCGATCGACGATCGCGCGCGGTGTACCAGCCGGTGCCATGAAGCCGAACCATGGTGCAAAGTCGAAACCGGGTAACACCGTTTCGGCCACCGTCGGCATATTGGGTAGCGCCGGAATGCGAGCGAGCGATGTCGCGGCGATCGGCCGCACCGTGCCTGCATCCACATGCGCCTTCAAGCCGGCAAGCTGATAGACCATCATCTTCACCTGACCGCCTATCAAATCGGTCATCGCCTGCCCGACTGCCTTGTACGGTACGTGCGTGAGTTTCAAGCCTAAGCGTTCGCCAAAGAATTCGCCGGCCAGATGCGCGGTGGTGCCGGGCCCCGCCGACGTGAAATTAAAGCCTGGGTTGTCTTTGAGGAAAGCAACGAGTTCTGCGGGCGTCCGGACCGGCACCGAAGGATGCACCGCGATCAGATTGGGCACGTTCGCAATCAACGTAATCGCCTGAAAATTCTTCACCGCGTCATAGGGCACGTCTTTCATCATGAGCGGGCCGGTGCCGTGGCTCGCGACCGTGCCGATGACCAGCGTGTAGCCGTCGGGGGCGCCGCGTGCCGCCTCCGCCCCGCCGATCGTACCGCCCGCGCCGGGCCGATTCTCCACCACGAACTGCTGCCCCAAGTCTTTCGTGAGACTGGCC
Organism: Klebsiella pneumoniae; assembly: GCA_945906755.1. Classification (GTDB taxonomy): domain Bacteria; phylum Pseudomonadota; class Gammaproteobacteria; order Burkholderiales; family SG8-39; genus SHXR01. The sequence continues at coordinate 23,504 of CAMDRJ010000030.1, forward strand.
GCCAGCACACGCCCGATGATGTCGGCCGTTGAGCCCGCCCCGAACGGAACGATCAGACGCACCGGCTTGTTGGGATAGGTCTGCGCCAGCGCGCCCGACGCAGCGAGGAGGATTGCGAACACGAGAGAAACGATGCGCATGATGTCGATCCTTGATCGAAAACTTCGCTCGGATGCCGGTTCTTGGCAAGTCATGGAAGAATAGCAGTGTCGAACGCTCTCAACCACTCTGGAGACGATTCATGCTTGCCGACCGCCCGCTTAGCGATCCGTACTACGCCAATATCGATCGCCTCATCCATGACGAGGGTGCGGCGAAAATAGCCGAGACCGAGCGCGTGTTTCGGATTGCCCGTTGCGCCAATGGCGCGGGCATCGATTACAGCGATGTGCGCCGCGTCATCGCCGATATTACGAGTCTTGCTGCATGGTTCGACGCCTGGCAAAAATGCGCGGATCGCTATGCAAAGCTCGCCGAAGAGGCGGAAAGCAAGGGCCGCATGTTGACCGCAGGCGGACACTGGTTTCGCGCCGCGTTGCTATACCACTACGCCCAGCTATTCACGCGCCCCGAAGATCCACGTCGGCGCATCGGACAAAAGCTACGCGTCGAGTACTACTGCCGCGCATGTCCGCTGCTGGATCCGGTGGTGTATCCGGTGGCGATCCCATTCGGCGCACTTAAATTGCCCGGATATCTACGATTACCGGAACCGCGCATGCAGCGCGTGCCGGTCGTGATCATGATTCCTGGCGCCAACTCAGTGAAAGAAGAACTGCACCATTGGGCCGAATGGATCGTCAAGCGCGGCGTGGCAACCTTGACCGTCGATGGCCCGGGACAAGGCGCGATGTCGGTGGCCAATGGTGGGGTACCCTGCGATTTGCGCCGCTACCACGAAGCGGTGAGTGCGATGATCGACTATGTCGGCACGCGCGCCGAACTCGATGTAAAGCGCGTGGCCCTGCTCGGACAAAGCACTGGCGGCAATCTAGTCTTGGGTGCAGCGGGCCATGAACATCGACCCAAGGCGGTGGTATCACTTGGCGGCGGGTTTGATTTCCGTGGCAAGACCTCGGCCACCACGCCGCTCGATGTGAAAGAGGAAGCGCGTGATTTATACGGCTTGCCGTCGTTCAAAGCCCTGGAGGACTACATTGCCGCAAACGGCTCACTGGCAGGCGTAATCGCGAAGATCCGCTGCCCGATCCTGTTGATTCACAGCGGGCAGGATTTTCTGGTGCCACAGGGCGAGATCGATGCGATCAAACGCGAGGTCACCGCGCCCTGCGAATCGCTCTACTACGCCGACATGGGCCACTCAATCACCGGCCGCAATATCGAGATGAGCGCAGCGATGGCCGATTGGGTGGTGGAGAAGTTGCGCTAGGGTTTGTCCAGGCTTGATTGAATCGGGTGCCGATGCCCCATATTGGGTTCGCTGCCGCACCGACACTGTGCATCCGCAATCTCGCTTGCCTTTCTGCGCCGGCCGAGTGCATACTTGATCGTCTTCCTTGAAGATGGGAAACGAGCAGATGGGCGCAGGACAACTCGTCGAGTTGGCCGTCGGTGGCTTGGCGATCGGTTGTATTTACAGCCTCATTGCGCTTGGCATGACGATGATCATCCGCGCCACCGGTATCGTCCATTTCGCGCAAGGCGAAATCGTCATGGTGGGATCAGTGCTTGGCCTTTCGGCGCTACTCGCGTTGCACTTGCCCTTTCTTGCTGTGCTCGTCATTGGGATGGTCATCGCGGGCATTGCCGCAGTGGCGATCGAGCTTGGTATCTACCGCACGCTACGGATGCGCGGCACGCCGCTTGCCAATATCATCATCGCCACCATCGGCGTATCGATCCTACTGCAAAACATCGTGCAGCTCGCCTGGGGTTCGGAACCCAAATCGTATCCCAAGCTCTTTACCACCGATCACTACAATTTCGGCGCGGCCAAGCTGTCGCCACAACTCATCTGGATCATCGTACTGGGCGTGGTCGTGATGCTTGCGCTACAAGCCTTTTTGCGCTGGACGCGTACCGGGATCGCAATGCAAGCGGCGGCGCAAGATCCGGAAGCCGCGCAATTGATGGGCATCAACCTCACCAAAAGCACGGCGATCACGTTCCTTATTGGTGGGGTGCTCGCCGGTGCGGCGGGCGTGTTGCTAGGCTCGATGTTCTTTGCTTCCTTCAGCATGGGCTTTTTGCCCGGC
>CAMDRJ010000031.1 GCA_945906755.1 Klebsiella pneumoniae
TCGCTATCTCGCTGAGGCCCAGTATCGATTCAACCGGCGCTTTCAACTCAAGGCCATCCTTCGGCGACTGATTAAAGCCGCCGCTACCACCGGCGCCTGGACCGATTCGCGCCTGCGGACGGTGGCGGAGTTTCATTGCTAATCAGGAAAATGAATGGTTCCGTTCACGGCCGCAGGCCTCACCTTTCACGGCCGCCAGCGATCACTCTTCACAGGGCACACCCGTGCCCCGTACACTTGACAAATCTTACCCTGCGAGCGAACCCCGTCATGGAAAGCCTCCGCACGCCCGATAGCCGTTTTGCGAACCTACCCGGATTTCCGTATGCGCCGCGCTATATCGATGACTTGCGCGGTTTTGCAGACCTGCGTTTGCACTACATTGATGAAGGCCCTGCCAATGCGCGCGAGGTCTATCTTTGTCTGCACGGCGAACCGACCTGGGCCTATCTGTTTCGACGCATGATTCCGGTGTTTGTGGCCGCCGGGGCGCGTGTCGTCGCACCGGATTTTTTTGGTTTCGGGCGCTCCGACAAACCGGTTGACGACTCGTTCTATACCTTCACCCGCCATCGCGACACGCTGCTTCGATTCATCGAGCATCTCAACTTGAAGGGGATGACCCTGGTCTGCCAGGATTGGGGCGGGCTGCTCGGCTTGACCTTGCCGATGACCATGCCCGAGCGCTTCAACGGGCTTCTGGTGATGAACACCATGTTCGCCACCGGCGACCAACCGCTCACCAAGGGATTCATCGACTGGCGTGCGTGGGTGGCGAAGAATCCCGATCTTTCCGCCGCAAAACTGATGAAGCGCACCTGTCCACATCTCACTGATGCCGAAGCCGCTGCGTATGACGCGCCCTATCCGGATGTTCGCTATAAGGCGGGCGTGCGCCGGTTTCCGGAGTTGGTCCCCGATACGCCAGAGGCCGATGGCGCGGCCCTCGCACGCGCCGCGCGCGACTGGTTCCGCGATCAGTGGCATGGCAAAACCTTCATGGCGATCGGCGCCACCGATCCGGTCCTCGGTCCGCCGGTAATGAACGCGATGACGATTCGCGGCTGCCCGCCTCCCGATGTCGTTGCCGAGGCCGGGCATTTCGTTCAAGAATGGGGCGAAGACATCGCCCGGCGCGCGGTTCAAGCGTTCGGCCACTGACGGCTCGTCGCGACCCACTGAGGACTCTCAATGAATGCTGATCTGAAAATAATCGACGTCAAAGCCTTTGCATCATCGTTTCCGGTGCCCCCTGCGGCCAGCTTGACCATCGGTGTCGGCCGCGTGGTAAAGCGTGACACCGTCATCGTAAAGATCGTGACATCAGGTGGTCTGATCGGCTGGGGAGAATCGCATCACTCACGATCACCAGGGGCGATCGCGCATCACATCAATACGACGCTCGCCGGATTGATCAAAGGCCGCGACGCGAGCGACGTGGTGGGCGTTTGGAAAATCATCTACGACAAGCAGCTCGCCAGCCATGGCATGGGCGCCGGCACCGCGATGGCAATGAGCGGTATTGATCTGGCCTTGTGGGATATCCGCGGCAAGGCCTGTGGCTGGCCCCTTTATAAGTTACTCGGTGGCACGTCCAAGCCGATCAAGGCGTACGCGGGTGGCGTGTCGCTCGGTTACCAGCCGCCAGCGGCGCTGGTGGACGAAGCACGCCCGCTGATCGAACAAGGTTATGCAGCGATTAAGCTCAGGCTCGGTGATTCGCCGGCGCGCGATTGTGAGCGGGTTGCCGCCGTGCGCAAGGCGTTCGGCGATGACCTCGAAATCCTCACTGATGCCAACACCGGCTACCACATCGGTGACGTGCGCAAAGTGATGCCGGTCCTTGACGACAATGGCATCGGCTGGCTCGAAGAGCCCTTCCCGGCGCATGATTACACCGCCTATCGACAGGCCGCCACCTACGGACACACGCCGCTGGCGGCTGGTGAAAATCACTACACGCGCTTCGAGTTCAACCAGGTCTTCGAATGCGGCGCGATCACGATCTGGCAGCCCGATCTCTCCAAGACCGGCGGCATCACCGAGGCGCTGCGAATCGCTGGGATGGCCAGCGCCCACAAGATTCCGATCAATCCGCATACCTCGATGACCGGGCTTAATATGGCGGCTTCGATCCACTTTCTCGCGGCGATCGAAAACGGCGGTTACTTCGAGGCCGACGTATCGAAGCTGAATCTGTTTCGCGACGAGCTCACCGAAACGCCCTACGTTGTCGGGCGCGACGGCTGTGTGCGCCCCCTAGAGAAACCCGGCATCGGTCTCGACGTGAACGAAGCATTTCTTGCGAAGCATCCGGTGATCGAAGGGCCGAGCTACGTTTAACTGATTGGGAGGTACACAATGCATGGAATCCGCCGGCACATCCAGACAATCGGTATCGCACTGCTTGCCTGCGTTGTATCGCTGCACGTCGCTGCACAGGGCGCTACCGCCTATCCGAGCAAACCGATTCGGATTGTCGTGCCCTTTCCGCCCGGCGCCTTCAACGACACGTTGGGACGACTGCTCGCCCAACGTTTCCAGGAAAGCTGGGGGCAGCCCGCGCTGGTTGAGAACAAGCCCGGCGCAGGGTCGCTGGTGGGCACCGAGTTCGTCGCGAAAGCGCCGGCCGATGGCTATACGCTGCTCATCGTTGCTTTGCCCTTTTCGGTCCTGCAAAGTCTGCATCCGAAAACGAATCTCGATGTCATGCGCGATTTCACGCCGGTCATTCAGGCGGGTGCAACGCCTAACGTGCTGGTCGTCAATCCCGGGCTGCCCGTCTATTCCATCGCGGATTTCATCAAGCTGGCGAAGTCGAAACCAGGACAGATCGCCTACGCATCATCCGGCGCCGGTACTTCGAATCATCTATCGATGGAAATGTTCAAAACAATGACCGGCACCGATCTGGTCCATGTTCCCTACAAAGGCAGCGCACCGGCGATGACCGATCTCTTGGCCGGTCAGGTGCAGGCGTTTTTCGACAACGCGCCGAATGCATTGCCGCATGTGCGGGCCGGCAAATTGCGGGCGCTGGCGGTCACCACATCCACGCGATCATCCTTCGCGCCCGATCTGCCGACAGTGGCTGAAGGCGGCGTTCCCGGCTATGAGATCACGGCATGGTTCGGCGTGGTCGCACCAGCCGGCACGCCCGGCGATATCGTCCAGAAACTGAACGCCGAAGCCCAGCGATTCGTCGCCCTGCCAGAAACGCGCGATCGCTTCATCAAGGCAGGTGTCGAACCGGTAGGCGGAACGGCAGATCAATTCACCCAGCACCTGCGAGCGGAAGTCACAAAATGGGCGAAGGTCGTAAAGGATTCTGGCGCCAGAGTCGACTAAGTCTCTTATCATCCATCCTGCTCTGTGTTTGAGGGGCTTCACGCATGATGACCCACGAAGTCACCAACCAACCGCCGCCGTTCGCAGGCTTCGATCCATGGTCAGGTGATCCCCTGTTGCGGGCGACGGTAGTGCTGGAAGGCGGCGGGTGGATCGACGCGCGTGCGGGCGCGCTGGCCCTGGCAGTTGGCAGCGAATCCCCGCAGAGTCTCGCGACGCAGGCGAACCGTTGCGTGCCCGAATTGCGTACCCACGACCGGTTCGGCCGGCGCATCGATGTGGTCGAGTTTCATCCTGCCTATCACGCGTTGATGACCACGGCCTTCGGCGCCGGCTTGCACTCCCTCGCCTGGACGGCTAACCGTGACGGCGCGTTCGTCGCCCGCGCCGCGCTCAACTATTTATGGAATCAGCTCGAACACGGCGTGTCATGTCCGGTCACGATGTCTTTCGCTGCGGCGCATATGCTCCGCGGTGCTCCGGATCTCGCCGCCCGCTGGGAAGCCAAGCTCCTCACCGAAGACTACGATCCACGCCCGCTTCCGGTCGCTGCCAAGCGCGCGATCACGATCGGCATGGCCATGACAGAAAAGCAAGGGGGGTCCGATCTACGCTCTAACACGACGCGCGCCGTGCGAGTAAGCGGCGATGAATTCAGGCTGACCGGCCACAAGTGGTTTTGCTCCGCACCGATGTCAGACGCCTTTTTTTCGCTCGCGCGCACCGACGCAGGTTTGACGTGTTTTTTCGTACCGCGATCGCTGGGTGACGGATCTCGCAACGCCTTCCTTATTCAGCGGCTGAAGGACAAATGCGGCAATCGCTCGAATGCCTCCTGTGAGATCGAATACGACGACACACTGGCCTATATAGTGGGTGACGAAGGCCGCGGCATTCCCACGATCATCGAAATGGCGCACCTCACACGCTTTGATATCGTCGTGGCAAATGCCGGTTTTATGCGGGCGATGTTGAATGAAGCGATTCACCATACCTTCCATCGTGACGCATTCGGCCGCCGACTGGCGCACCAGCCGCTCATGCAAAACGTGCTCGCCGATCTTGCCATCGAAACGGAGGCGGCAATGCTCGTTGCGTTCCGACTGGCGAGGGCCTTCGATCGACGCGCGAGCGATCCGATGGAAGCAGGCATCGCCCGCTTGTTGACGCCCATTGCAAAATATTGGAGTTGCAAACGGGTTCCCGCGGTGGCCGTCGAGGCGATGGAATGTCTGGGCGGCTCGGGTTATGTCGAAGAAAGTCCGATGGCCCGCTTTTATCGCGAGGCGCCGCTCAACAGCATCTGGGAAGGCAGTGGCAATGTGATCTGCCTCGATGTGCTGCGCACGATGCAGCGCGAACCGGATGCGCTAGCCGCGCTGATGACGATGCTCGATGCTGCGGCGCGCGCCGATTCGCGCCTTGACAGCCACCTGCGCGTGATCCGCGACATGCTTGCCGATCAAGGCGCGCTGGAATCCAGGGCACGTGTCATGGTTGAGCGGCTGGCGTGCGCGGTGCAATATGCCCTGCTCAACGAGCATGCCGCAACGCCGGTTGCGACGGCATACGCTAAGACCCGCCTTGGCACCCAAGGGGGCTACGCTTTTGGCACCTTGCCTGCTGATACACCTTGCGAACTGATCGTCGAGCGCGTCCGATTGCAATGAAATCGGCGCGTTGCGCATGGTGGAAATATTGCGCAGTCTGGTCGATCGCGGCCGCCCTCATCGGCTGCGGACGCAGCGAACAAAATGCTTCGAGCGCGCAAACCGGAAGCAGTAGGCAGGCACTGTCTTCGCCGCCTGCGGTGGGCAATTTTCCGCCAGGAGAGGAAACTGCCATCGCCCGCGCATCCAACACGGCGTCACAACTTCCAGGCGGCGGCGCCGAGGAAGCAACGCGCGTACTTCTCATTCTCGAACGCTTTCGCGAGGATCTCGCCAACTGTGTGCGGCTCATCGATGTACTTCGCTCTGACGCGCGACTAGCCGCAGCGGTAGAGCGCGCCATCGAACAGCAAGATGGCGATCTCGAACGTGCGCTGCGCGACACCCGCGCGTACGATCAAATACGCACCCTCGTTGGCAACCGCGAGTTTGTGCAGCTGGAAGTATCCAGACAAGGCCATCCGCATGCCGCCGCGGTGCTGGAGAGCCGCGCGATTACCTGCGCACCGACTCGTGCACGACTCCAGGAAATCGAACGGTTCGGGCCAACGGCGGCCGCCTGGAGCGTGCGCGAATACTTTCTTACCGGTACGCTGCGCGCCGTGCGCATGCCTTGGGCGCAAAACGCGGTTCGCGGTGTCGATTTCGATGCGCTACGCGCCGACGTAGAAGATGCGTTGCGCATATACCGCGGCCCCTGGCGTGAGCCCTTGGAGACATGGCTTGTTAACGCGGCCAATGTGCTGCGTCGCGAGCAAAACCTCGCGGCAGCGACCTATGATGGCCAGACCACCGAGCAGCATCGCGAAACGGTAGGTGAATGGATCGCCGTGCTCGAATCACTTCGATCGATTCGGATTGAAGCAAAGCAAGGCGAGTCGAATGGACGCTAGAACCTACGGACGTGTTGCTCCAACGCGAATGTCGCCGTAGTAAGCGCGCGTTTTTTCGCCGGTATTGTCGGTATCGGTCATGACACCGATCCAAATGACGCGTGGCGGCTCTGCGCCGAAGGCGCGGCGAAAATCTTCAACCAGATTGACGGTCTGCTCATGCCACTGCCCGACCTTCTCGGCGCCGCTTTCGGCAACGATCATCTTGATGCGAGAGGTGTGCGTATTCTCGATGACAGTACCCGCCGATGCCTGGTTTTCCCAGATGTACATCAGCGTCGCAAAGGGGAGCTCCGCCTTGGCAATCATCCTGAATTTGCGAAACACCAATTGATCCATCGGTTTGAGCTTCGCGACATCGCCGTCGAAAGCCACCATGATTCGTACCGGCGAGTCTTCGGTCGCGCCGCGTTGATTGTTGGCATTGGCGATGAGTGCAGTCGTTTTCCATCGCCAAGTGAGGTACGGATATTGTTTTGGGTCAAAGCGGACCGGATGAATCAGTCCAGAGGCCGCCGCTTCCGACTGCGCTGCAATCACGGTGCGTCCGGCATAGTCGACCAGGTCGTACTCCGTGCGACGCTTCAGACTGCTGAATGCCCAGGGCCGCCACGCGCCCGGCAATGCCCCGCCGGGTTGCTGCAACGAAAATGGCGCGATCACGGGCGCACCCGTCGCTGATGAATCGTAACGCTCGGGCAGGCTGGTACATGCGCCAAGCAACGATAGCGCCACCGCCATCGAGAGGATCAATACAACGCGAGGCACGCGCGAGCCAAGAGCTTTGCTACGCTTGGTACCTTGTAAGCACGGATCACGCACCGCTCGCACCCTTACCAGCGCAACTGAGGCACTAGAGTAAATCAGGCGTCATGACGCAGCGTAAAGCCGGCGCCGCGCCTTCCTCGGGATCGTAGGTAGTGAACCACCAGACCGACCCTTTGCGCACCGACCAACCGTCATCCACGTCGGCAAGGAGACGTGCCGCGACCCGCCCAAGCGTCGGCTGATGCCCGACCACAATCGTAGTGATATCCGGATTGGGCCAACCCGTTGCGGCAATGAGATCGCCGGGCGATCGGCCAGGCGCCAGCCGCTCTTCGACATCGAACGGTCTACCGAGCGCCGCCGCGGTTTGGCACGTGCGCACCGCTGGACTCGACAAAATCAGGACTTTCTCGGGGATTCGTGCAAGCAGCCAAGCGGCGACGCTGCTCGCCTGCATTTCACCGCGCAAAGTGAGCTTGCGCGCCAAATCGTTGGCGCCGTTTGCTGCCTCGGCGTGACGCCACAAGATGAGATCCATCGTTCGTTGCAAGGTCTGGCAGTCGGCCTAGCGGTCGGGTACCCGGCGCTTGTACCGGACTACCGGCACCCGCGGCTCGCGTGGCGGTGGGCGACGCCCGGTCCGCGCGCCTTTGCGTGGCGGCGAAATGGTCAGGATCATCGTTTTGTAGACGAGACTTTGCTCACCGGAGTCCACCAGGATCGTTTGCGGGTCGAATGCAACGATCTTGCCCTCGAGTCGCGTACCGTTGGTGAGGAAAACCGTCAGGATTGCTCCCTCGTCACGCCATTTCGCGAGCCGAGGATCCTGCGCCGGCTGGGCTTTACCTTTATTCAGAGTCGCTCTCCCCTTGTGGGCCCCCATGGTTGGCGATCGGTGCGGCCAATTGGATGGATTTCAACCCCAAACAATAGCACCTGGTCAAGATCGCACCTGCTCAAGATCGAGCCGGCCGCGCTACCCGCCGGACTCCCACTGGGTACCCCGACGCTAATCGTAAGCGAATGACCGGTACTGATGCAAACTTGTTTGGTCCTCGCCACGTCGATTATGGCGAATAGCCCGGCATTCGCACCGCAAATTGCGGCGGCGAACATGGCGATTGCTGCAAAATCGCGCTCCTTGGGCGCCGTATCGTCGAGCATCTTCGGCAGCCGGCCGAATCATGGCCTAGATCGCGTTTGATCAGCGATGCACGATGCGACTGTCGTCGGAGTAACCCTCCTTGCGTGCATCGTCGGTGCGCTTTGGTTCGAGTATCGATCCGAAGCAAACCCGCGGAAGCAAAGCGGCCTCATCCAACACGCGCTCGATCAACGCGTCATCAGCCGGTAAAAAACCTTTCTCTGCATGCTGACGATCGATCCCTTCGACGTGAACAGCATCACAATCATTCCGTACTAAGCACTGGAATCGCTTTATCGCGGTCGGCAAACCTGGCGAGAACCTGTAGCCTTCCAGGCATCGCATCATCCAAGGTGAAATACGTGTCCGCGAATTCACATGCAAGCGCCGAACTTGCAGAGGGTACCGGTTGCACCAGGTAGCTGGACCGACCCTAGCGCACCTTCTCGCTTGGCGCATCCTTCTTGGTTGCGTCAGACGCCTTCTTTGCTTCACCCGATTTCTTTGCGCGCGGCGCGCCGACCGTGATGTCGGATTTGATCGTCTGAAAGGTCGCCTCGCTAATGCCGGGGACCTTCTTGATGTCGTCAATCGATTTGAACGATCCGTTTTTCGATCGATAATCGACGATCGCCTTGGCCTTGACCGGCCCGATGCCTTTCAGGCGATCGAGATCTTCCGCGGTGGCCGTATTGATATCGACGCCGGCGAGCGCCAGCCTGACACTCAATAGCAGCACGACGATGACCGCACCTAGCGTCTTTAGCATCGATTGATCTCCTAGTACGCGTGCCAGATCGACTCGACTTTAGAGCACGCCGTGGTCGTTCAACGCGCGAATGGGCAATGGGCTGACAAGTAGCCCTAAAGCTTCAACCCCCAAGCCGAAATACGATTGGCGACTTCGGTCACGACAGCCCCTTGGTCAGGACAGAAAATTACCCATTCAACAATGGCGCGAGCAGCTTATAGAAATTGGCCTTGCCTTCAAACCCAACGCCCGGCAGGGATGGCATCGTGACCTGTCCGTCGCTGATCGCGGTCCCATCCCAAAATCCACCATACGGAAGACTCGCATCGACCGCCGCTTCATGCCCACCTAGCGCAAGGCCTGCGACGACCTGCGCGGCGAACAAATGACCGGCATGCGGCCAGAAGCGCCGGCGCGACCAACCCGCGGCTTCGAGACCGCCGACGATGCGCAGGTATTCGCTGATGCCATATGAGAGCGACACATCGAGCTGCAGGAGGTCACGATCGCCGCGAATGCCGCCGTATCGCAAAAGGTTGCGCGCATCGTCCCAGGAAAACAGATTCTCACCGGTGGCAACCGGTGTCTGGCAATGCTTGATGAAGCTTGCCAAGAGCGAGTAATCGAGCGGTTCGACCGGCTCTTCGATCCAGGCGAGCTGGAACGGTTCAACATGGTGCAGCCAGTCGGCGACGATGTCGGGTTCGAGTCCACCATTGAGATCGACGGCCAGGCGCGCCCGGCCATTCGTCGCCTTCATTGCCGCTTCAATGCGTGCGCAATCTTCGGCGACGCGAGTGCCGCCCAGCTTGATCTTGATGCAGGTAAATCCAGCGTCCACTGCGCGGCCCACTTCATCGCTTAGATCGGCAAGGCCCTCGCCAGCGCGAAAATGTCCGCATGTGCCATACACCGCGATGCGATCGCTCGCATCGCGCCGGTTATAGCGATCCGCCAGCGCACGCCAGAGCGGCTTCTCCTCGAGCTTGGCGCGCAAATCCCACAGCGCCGCATCGAGCAGACCCACCGCCACCGAGCGCTCACCATGGCCACCGCCCTTTTCATTGGTCATGACCAGCCGATAACAACGATCGGGATCGATGATGCCCTTCGCATCAAGCAATGCATCGGGTGCGGCCGCCAGCAAACGCGGCAGAAAACGCGACTTCAACAACGCGCCGCTACCATAACGCCCGATCGAGTCAAACGCATAGCCGATGACCGGCTTGCCGTCAATTACACGATCACTAATCACAGCAAGCGCCGATGCAGTCATCGCATCGAACCGGATCGACGCATTGCCCATGGCAGTGCCGATCGGCAGGGTTGCTTCTTGAATTGCAATGATTTTCATTGGGTCGATTCGCGCGGTAATTCAAAGTCCCAGGACGGTACGCAAGGCATTCTCGACGCTCGCTAGATCATGACGATCCAGGCTGCCCTGCTGATTCGACAAACGTGCCTTATCAACCACCCGGATCTGGTCGATGCGGGCCGTTTGCCCGGGTCCGGCCGATGGCAGGGCGATTACCAAAGGAGGCCTGGGCGTGCCACCTGATGAAAGCGGCACCACGACAACGGTGCGACGTCGTTCATTGAGCGCGCTCAACGACAGCACGGCGCAAGGACGTGTTTTCTTGATTTCAGCGCCGATCGTCGGGTCAAGGTTCACCCAGTAGAGGTCACCGCGCTTTGGATTTTTTCCGGGGCTTGGGTTTGTCATGAGCTTCGTCCAGACCCTCTGCAAGCGTTACATTCCAATCGCGATTCTCGGCAATCAAATCGGGATTGGTTCGTTCATCTTCATTGACTTGATCGGCGACGCTCGCCAGTTCGGCCTCTTGCCGCTGCAGGGCGGTGCGCACCAAATCGGCAACGAATTTGTTCCGCTGGCGCGCTGGAACGACTGCACGAAAACGGCTGGCGATATCGTCGGGCAGCCGAATCAGAATCTGACTGGTCATGGGAACGCTTTCGTAACCGACGCAAGACGCATTTTCAACATGATGAATGATAGCATGTAGCAAACTCTGGTTAGCGATGATCCATGTTCATCGCAACCACATCGCGGTCCAATTTGGCACACGCGAGGCTCAGCGAATCCTGCCTAGACCCTGCAAGACGCGCTCCGGCGTGAACGGTTGTTCAGTAAGGACACATCCAAAAGGCGTCAGCGCATCGTTCACCGCATTGGCAACCGCGGCGCCCGCGCCGACCGTTCCGGCCTCACCCACCCCCTTGCCGCCCAATAAGGTGCCGACAACCGGCGTCTCGATATGATCGACGATGATGTCGGGCATCTCAAACGCCATTGGCACGAGGTAATCCATCATGCTCGCGTTCGTGAGCTGTCCGCGTTCGTCGTAACGCAACTCCTCGAAGAGCGCCGCGCCGATGCCCTGCACGATGCCACCGCGCAACTGCTCATCGACTAACAATGGATTGATGATGCGTCCGCAATCTTCGACGATCCAATGTTTAAGCAGTCGGATGAAACCGGTTTCAATATCGATCGAAACTAGGCTCGCCTGCACGCCATTGGCAAAGTAGTACGGCCGCTCGGGTACGTAATGCGCGATCACCATCGGTTGTACGTCGATCCCGCGCGGAACCTTGTATTGCTGGAAGTGCAGCACGCGGGCGAGCTCGACCAGCGGCATCTTGCGTGGCCCTTCCGTTTCGCGAAGTTCACCGCCGACCAATTTGACTGCTGCCGGTTTGCACTCCCACAACACCGCGGCGACGCCAGTAAGTCGATCGCGCATCAGCTGCGCGGCGCGCAATACCGCCTCACCACCGAGCGTCAGGCCACGCGAGGCGAATGTGCCACCACCCACCGCGCTCACCGCCGTATCGCCGGTCACGATGCGCACCGCCGACATCGGCACCGACAGTGCGCTCGCGAGCAATTGCGTCAAACCGGTTTCGACGCCCTGGCCTTGATCGAGGCTCGACGTCACGCAGGTGAAGCTGCCGTCTGGCTCGATGCGCAGCACACAACCGTCGGCCGCTGAGATCGACACATTGTTGGTGCCATAGAAACCGGTGCCAGGTGAGGTCTGTTCGAGAAATGCCGCCAGACCGATGCCCAGATAACGACCCTGCAGACGTTCGGTTACTTGCCGGCGACGCAAGCCGTCGTAGTCCATGAGCTTGAGCAGGCGGGCGAGGCAACCATGCTGCGACAGCGCATCGATTTCCTGTCCACCCGCTGTCTTGCCACCGATCGGAGCGCCGCGTCGCAAGGTACGCTCGCGCAGGACGGCAGGGTCCAACCCAAGCGCGCCGGCGGCGGCATCGATCATGTGCTCGGTCACACCACAAGCAATCGGTTGGCCGACGCCGCGATACGAGCCGGTGTTGACCTTGTTTTCATAGGCGACGCGCAGTTTCGCGGCGTACGCCGGCAGATCGTAGGCTGCTGCGGTCATGCCGATCGCCTGCATTCCTTCCAACACGCTCGAGCGTGGATGGATCGAGTATGCGCCCGCCTCGGCCACCACATCGACGCGCAGTCCAAGCAAGGCCCCGTCGGCAGCCACCGCGATTTCCGCGGTGACTTCATGTTCACGCGCATGCACATCAGACGTGAAGGCTTCGAGGCGATCACACACCCATTTCACCGGGCGGCCAAGCAGCACGGCAGCGCTGATGACAGCCAGCTCATCGTCATAGGCGTGCAGCTTGACGCCGAATCCGCCGCCGACGTCCGGGACCACGACGCGGATATCGCTTTCATTCAAGCGTAGTTGGGCAGCGAGCATGGCGCGCAATTGATGGGGCACCTGGGTCGAAGCATGGACCGTGAGGCGGCGCGCAGTCGGATCGAACTCCGCTGCCACCGCACGTGGTTCCAGCGATACGCCGGTCAGTCGTGGAAAACGCAATGTGCGCTTGACGACGCGATGCGCCGTGCTAAACGCCGTGGCGGCATCGCCTGTTTCGATCGCATGCGCAAAGGCGAGATTGGACTGCAACGCCGGATGAATCGGCGATGCGCCTTCAGCCAGTGCATCACGCCAGCGCGCTACCGACAGGCGTTCAGACCATTCGACTTCGATCATGAGGGCCGCATCTTCGGCCGCGGCGCGCGATGAGGCGATGACCAGCGCAATCGGTTGTCCCTGATAGACGGCCCGACTGATCGCAAGCGGTGGTTGCGGCGCGGACACATGTTGCCGCCAGGTCGCCAGCCGAGTGGTCCACGGCAGGCAGATGCCCGCGATTCTCGCAGCATCGATGACGGCCACCGCAGCGCGTGCCGCTCTGGTCGTATCGAGAATTTTGAAGTCCGCATGCGCATAAGGACTGCGCACGAAGGCCGCATGCAAGAGATTGGGCCAACGCAGATCGTCCAGATAGCGCCCGCGCCCGACTACGAGCCGGCGCGCCGCGCTGCGGGGTAGCGAAGCACCGATCAGGGAGGTCGCTCCGGTCGATGGCATGGTGGAAGTACTCATTGGGAATAACTGAACAAGGGGGCTTGTTGGGGATGAAGGGGCCCCAACCCCTCCATTGCCCCTCGTAACTCCCTGAAATGTATGGTCACGCTGATCGCGCAAGATAGCTTAATCAGCGTTTCCATTGCTTAAAGGTCCGGTTCACGGTACGGAGACGGTCGAGCGCTGGTGCGGTCAGCGCGGATGCTGCCATGAATCGCCCGCTTCATCGAATCGTGTAACCTCACGCGCATGACGCGCCTGCCACTTTGGATCATCTCGTTCGCCGCCGCCTGGATTTTGTTTCTCGTCATGGGATTGCGGCAGGGCTTTGGTCTGTTTCTGCCGCCACTATCGAGCGATCTCGAGATCGACCGCGCGACGTTTGGATTGGGCATCGCTGTCTCCAATCTGCTCTGGGGTCTGGGCGCACCGTTGGCCGGTGCGATCGCGGATCGATTCGGACCGGGACGGGTCGCCGCGGCGGGCGGCTTGATCTATGCAGGCGGACTCATCGTGATGGCCATGGCGGCCGGCGCCAATGATTATTTGATCGGCAATCTGCTGGTGGGTGTTGGCCTTAGTGCGGCGGGCTTCTCGGTCGTACTCGCGGCAGCCGGCAAGGCGGCGCCGATTGCAATGCGCGCGCGCGTCATGGCGATCGCGAGCATGGGCGGATCGCTTGGACAATTCCTGATGATCCCGCTCACTCAATGGGTGATTCAAGAATGGGGCTGGTCGGCCGCCTATCTCGTGTTGGCGCTCCTTGCGGCGACGATCGTGCCGTTCGCGCGTGCGGTCGCCGGGATTAAGGTCGCCGCCAGCGAAACGAGGGATCAAACATTGCGTGAAGCGCTGGCCGAGGCGTTTCGCATACCCAGCTTTTGGCTGCTTGCGGTGGGATTTTTCGTCTGCGGCTTCCAGCTCAATTTCATCTCCACTCACATGCCGGCGTATCTCGTGGATAACGGACTATCACCATCGATGGGTGCGGCCGTGCTGGCGACGATTGGTCTCACCAATATTCTTGGCACGTACGTGTTCGGTAGGATGGGTGAGCGCCTGCAAAAGAAATCCATTCTTGGCTGGCTCTACTTCGCACGCGGCGTGCTGGTGGTCGCGCTGCTTGTTCTCCCGCTGACGCCAAGCACTGCGCTCTTGTTTGCGGTCGGCATGGGCGTCACCTGGCTCGCGACGATTCCACTCACTGGCGGTCTGGTCGCGACCTTGTTCGGTCCCCAATATATGGCGACCTTGTACGGCTTCGTGTTCTTCGGCCATCAGTTGGGGGCATCATGCGGCGCCTTGATCGGTGGTCTCGTGTTCGATGCGACCGGGACCTACACCGGCGTCTGGTGGGCCAGCGCCGCGCTTTGTTTCATCGGTGCGGCGATGCATTGGGCGATCACGGAGCGTCCGGTGATGCGATCGCCGCAGGTTCTTGCGAATTATTGAGCGTCCCATAATGAATGACATTGATTATGGATACGCTCAATCCCCCCTCTCCCCAGCTCTCCCGCCAGGGGCGAGGGTGAGGTCAGCCCTAATTCGCCGCCCGCGAATTAGGGAAAGATCAACAGATCGCTACCGGATCCTAAGGCTGTGGGTCAATCGTTCCGCGGGCCCGGCACCCTCGACATCGAAAGTGAATTCCCAGCGTCCGGGCATATGAAAGAGCAGCCCTTCCGCGCGGTGCTGATGCGGCCCGCGACGCGTCACGCTCGGCCGATAATTCATGCCGTGGCGGTGATCGGGCATCGTCGCATCAACGCGGATTGACGCCGGCGCGGCAACGCCCTCTTTCGCGCAGATAACGAAATCGACGATGAAATGTTCACCGACCGGAATCTTGGCGGGCTCGGTGCGATAACTAAGGACATACCCTTTCGATTCGATGCGCGTTGCGCCGGCGAGATCGGCGCGACAGTCTTGACTGTTCGCGTGACCGTGGCTACCTAGCAGGGCGGCGAGCATGGCGGCGAGCGCGAGTTTTGTCGAGCGGGGTCGCATCGGATTCGGTAACCGCAAAAATTGTGGCGAAAACAGCCGGTTGGAATAGCGTACTGCATTCGGTCGTATCGATGCGGGCAGGCTACCATCGGCGTTTGCCCTATCGAAAAGGATCGACACTATGGGAAGGCTAGACGGCAAGGTCGCATTGATCACGGGTAGCGCCTCCGGCATCGGCGCGGCAACCGCAAGGCGGTTCATCGCCGAAGGCTGCCAAGTCATGTTGAGCGATATCAATAGCGCAAAGGGTGAAGCGCTCGCACGAGAATTAGGTGCCAATGCGGCGTTCGTCCAGGGCGACCATTGCAAGCCGGCCGACAACGACCGCATGGTCGCTGCAACCGTGAATCGATTCGGCTCGCTGGATATCCTCTACAACAATGCCGGCATGCCGCAGCGCAGCCCACTCGATCAGCTCGAAGAAACAGTGCTGCGTCAATTGATAGACGTGAATCTGATCGGCCCGTTTCTGGCTACCAAGGCGGCGATTCCTGCGCTTCGCCAATCGGCCGCCGCGAAACGAGCGCCTTGTGTGCTGTTTACCGGGTCGATTCAATCGATCATGGTGCGTCCCAACTTCACGGCCTATGGCGCCTCCAAGCACGGCATCTTGGGCCTTATGAGTACGCTGGCCTTGGAACTCGCGCCCGATGGCATCCGCGTCAATGCAGTGGGGCCCGGGCCGGTCGACACACCACTCTTTCGCTCGATTGTCGCGGCAGGCGGTGGGGATATCGGCACCTTCCGCGACAACATTCCGTTGAAGCGCCTGATTACGCCCGAAGATGTGGCGGCAGCAGCAGTGTTTCTTTGCAGCGCCGATGCATCAGCAATTACTGGCGTGCTGCTACCGGTCGATGGTGGCATTACCGCGCGCTAGCTGGTCACGGTATCCCGACGTGGCGCTGCATCGCGCATCGCCCGCAGCGCTTCACTGAAGATCTCACTGCCAATGCCCGGCCGGCGCACCTGCTCGCTCAATACGCGCCGCCACAATCGCGCGCCCGGCATGCCTTGATAGAGGCCCAGCACATGGCGTGTCATCGCAGAAAGCGGCGTGCCAAGCGAGCGCTCCCGGTCGATATACGCAGTGAAGCGCTCGATGACCGCTTCGCGCGTGCAAGGCGGCGCCGGATCACCATATAACTCGCTATCGACACGCGCGAGCAGGTACGGACTGTGATACGCCTCGCGTCCCAGCATCACCCCATCGACATGCAAGAGCGCCTCGCGGCATGCCTCGATCGTTACGATGCCACCGTTCATGATGATTTCCAGGGACGGATAGTCGCGTTTCAATTGATGCACCACCCCATACCGCAGCGGTGGCAGCTCGCGATTCTCTTTTGGCGAGAGGCCATCCAACCAGGCCTTGCGCGCATGGATGATGAAGGTCGTGCAGCCCGCCTGCCGGCACGCCGCCACGATCGCATAGAGCAGATCGGTCGACTCATCCCGATCGATGCCGATGCGCGTCTTCACCGTCACCGGAATGTTCACCACCGCGCGCATCGCCGCCACGCAATCGGCCACCACCTGCGGCTCGGCCATGAGGCATGCACCGAACCGCCCGGACTGCACGCGATCGCTCGGGCAACCGACGTTGATGTTGATCTCGTCATAGCCTTCGCCCGCCGCCAGCCGCGCACAAGTTGCCATCTCGGCCGGATCGGCGCCACCCAATTGAATGGCGACCGGATGTTCCGCGTCATCAAATCGGAGGTGCCGCTTGGCATCGCCATGCAGCAATGCGCCGGTCGTGATCATCTCGGTGTAGAGCAGCGCATGCTTCGAGAGCAAGCGCAGAAAATAGCGCGCATGCCGATCGGTGCAATCCATCATCGGCGCGACGCTGAACCGCCTGGAGAATGCAACGCTCAATGCGCATCCTTCTCATCGGCATACCAATCGGGTTTCACCGGATAGTGCGGCCCGTCGTACATCTCGACCACCACCGTGTCTTCATGCGCGATCGTTGGGCCGTGCACATTGCCCTTTGGATTGCAGTAGAAGCTGCCCGGCGTCAACACCACGCCGGTTGCTGTGTATTCGTAACGGCCTTCGAGGCAGATCATGAATTGATTCGACGCATGCAAATGCGGCTGCGGAATGCCGGTTCCCTTGTCGAACTTGATGAGCGCAATGGTGGCCTGGGTCGCCTCGTCCCGCCAGAGCATCTTCTCGTGGACACCTTTGAGCGATTTGGCGCGCCACGGCATATCACGCGTTTGCAGCAGGATCTCCTGCAGATTAGGCGCGCCCGGCATGACGGGCGGCGGCGGAACAGGCTTAGTTGACATGGTTGACTCAGTTACGCGAGCGCGCATTGAATTCGGGGGCTAATTGTAGCCTTGCCGCGGCGTACTACAATCGCTCACATGACACTTAAACAACGCACACTCCCGGTCTGGCGCTCGCTGCTCTATGTTCCGGCGAACGTCGAAAAATTCGTCGATAAAGCACACACCCGTGGCGCCGATGTCATTCAACTCGACCTCGAAGACAGCGTACCGCCCGCCGAGAAGGCCCACGCCCGTACGCTTATCGAGAGCGCGGCAAAGCGGGTCCGGCAAGCGGGTGCCGATGTGGTGGTGCGGATCAATCGTCCGTTAGCGCTCGCGGTGCGCGATATCGAAGCCTGCGTGCTGCCGCAGGTCGATGGACTGGCCATCACCAAGGCGGAAAGTGCCTCGCATCTGCAATTGCTCGACGAATTGATCAGCGAACTCGAACAAAGCCGCGGACTGCCAGACGGCCACATCAAGCTGATCGCGATGATCGAGACGCCGGCCGCGTTTCTGTCGATCGGGGAGATTGTGCGCGCCGTCCCACGCATCGTCGCGACCAACATCGGCGGCGAGGATTTTGCGACCGCCTGCAATATGGAGCCGACCGACGAGACACTGCTTTATCCAAAACAACACATGATCATCGCTGCCAATGCAGCAGGCATCATGCCGCTTGGCTATAGCGCCAGCGTTGCCGATTACAGCGATATCGCCGCGTTTCGCGCGATGGTGCGCCGGTCGCGGGCCTATGGCTTCATGGGCGCGGGCTGCATTCATCCGACCCAGGTAACCGTGGTCAACGAGGAATACCGACCGTCGGCCTTGGAAGTTGCATGGTGTCGCAAGGTCGTTGACGGTTACGAAGTGGCCAAACGCGCCGGACGCGCTTCATTTTCGATCGATAACAAGATGATCGATATTCCGGTCGTCGAGCGTGCGGAACGGATGTTGGCGCGGGACGCCGCGATCATCCGGCGTGAACAGCGCACCAGGCAGGTGGGATAAGTAGCGCGCAGCGAAGAACCCTCGCCATCTTTACCCGCTACAACTTCTGGTTAGGCATCGAATAGCGACTTGTGCCACAGCCAAGCGCTCTTCTGACATCCGTCTCACCGATGCCCCGATAAGGTTCACCTCATCACTGAGGAAGGCTTTGTCGTCGGCCTATACCCGCGACAAACCTCACGTTCATCTACGTCCAACCGAGCAGTCAAAGCGTCGTGGCTGGCGATGTGGCGAACTTCAGCGCAGCGGCGGTCGGCGCCACAGGTTTCCGGTGGCAGCGCAGCACCAATGCCGGCGTGACATTCGTCGATATCAGTGGCGCCACGAACGCTAACTACACCACGCCCACGACCGTACTCGCCGATAACGGCACCCGATATCGTGTGGTTGTCTCCGGCGCGGCCAACAGCGCGACGAGCGCCGCCGCGATCCTTACGGTTATGTCCGCACCGGTCGCCCCGGCCATCAGCGTGCCCCCGGCCAATCAATCCATTACCGCCGGACAGAACGCGAGTTTCTCGGTGACGGCCACCGGCACGTCGCTCGCCTACCGATGGCAAGAGAGTACCGACGGTGGCGCGAGCTTCAGCAATATCGCCGCGCCGAGCAACACAACAACCATCAGTTTGACGGCAGTACCGCTTGCCGCTAGCGGACGCCAATATCGCGTCATTGTCAGCAATACCTTGGGCAGCATCACGAGTAGCGCCGCCACACTCACGGTCGCCCAAACGCCGGTCGCCCCGGCCATCAGCGTTCATCCGGCCAATCAATCCATTGCCGTTGGACAAAACGTAAGTTTCTCGGTGACCGCCACCGGTACGTCGTTGGCCTACCAATGGCAAGAGAGTACCAACGGCGGCGCCACCTTTAGCAATATCGCCGCGCCGAGCAACACAACAACCATCAGTCTGGCGGCGGTACCGCTGGCGGGCAAC
The DNA here is from genome assembly GCA_945906755.1 of Klebsiella pneumoniae. Lineage (GTDB taxonomy): Bacteria > Pseudomonadota > Gammaproteobacteria > Burkholderiales > SG8-39 > SHXR01. Next base: position 19,255 of record CAMDRJ010000031.1, read on the forward strand.
GCTCGCCAATATCGCGTCATCGTCAGCAATGCCTTGGGCAGCATCACCAGCAGTACCGCCACGCTCACGGTCACCACCACGCCGGTGACCCCGGCCATCAGCATGCACCCGGCCAATCAATCCATCACGGCCGGACAAAACGCCAGCTTCTCTGTGACCGCTACCGGTAGCTCCCTGACCTATCAGTGGCAAGAGAGCACCAACGGCGGAAGCACTTTTAGCGATATCCCAGCTCCGAACAACGCAACAACAATAACTCTGACGGCAGTCGCCCTCGCCAGCAACGGTCGCCAGTTCCGGGTGATTGTCAGCAATACCTTGGGCAGCATCACCAGCAGCGCCGCTATGCTGACGGTCACTCCGGTACCGTTGGCGCCCAGCATCATCATTCAACCCGCCGACCGAAGTGTGGTGGCACCCAATGCCGCGACCTTTGGTGTGGCCGTCGGTGGCACTCTGCCGATCACTCTGCAATGGCAAGTGAGTACCAATGGCGGAGCAACCTTCGCGAACATCGCCGGTGCCACCGGTGCGACGTACACCACCCCGGCCACAGTAGTTGGTGACAGCGGCAAGCTCTATCGTGCGGTGGCTACCAATGCAACGGGAGTAGCAACCAGCAGCCCGGCGAAATTGACGGTGACTTTGTTAGGTGCCCCTAGCATTACCAACCATCCCTCTAGTATGACCGTGACGGCGCCATCCACCGCCACGTTTAGCGCAATCGCCACCGGAACGCCCGCACCCGCGCTGCAATGGCAACTGAGCACCGATGACGGCACGACCTTCACCAACATCGTTGGCGCCACGGCCAGCCGCTACACCACTCCAGCTACGCTGCTCGCCGATAGCGGAAAACAGTTCCGTGTCGTGGCGACCAGCACGACCGGCACGGCCACCAGCAATCCGGCAACACTGACAGTGATTGCCACCAGCCTGCCCGATTTGGTGTTGAGCTCGTACCGTCCAGCATCGGCGGTCCAAGCAGGCGAGAACGCAGTCTTTTCAGTGACCGTGCGAAATCAGGGCAGCGCACCAACCAGTCAGTCCGTCGATCTTGCCGTCGATCTATTCCTTTCCGGCTCACCGATGGGTACACCACAAATATTTCCGACGGCAGTCGGCCCGCTCGCGATTGGTGAGAGCGTCACCCTTTCCTTCAGCGCCAACTTTTCCGCGACGACTCCAGTCGGTAGCAACTACACCAGTCGCCTACGGGTGGACGCCAGCGATGCCGTCACTGAAATGCATAAGGACAACAACGCGAGCGCCCACATTCCGTTTGCGGTGGTGAACTCGCCGCTGCCGAATCTTACTTTTGCCGTGGCCCCCAGCTTAAGTGCCGCAACAGTGGCGTCGGGCAATGCCGTGAATGTCGGCGTCTCGGTCAGAAACATCGGCAGTCAAACAACCGGTAGTGGATTTCGAGTCGGCGTACACCTCTCGAACAGCGCCGTTGTCCGCGCCAGCGATACCTTGCTTTGCACAGCATCCGTCGCGCCGCTCGCACCCGCTCAGACAGCATCCGTCACCTTGGCTTGCCCGCTGCCAATCCCAGCAGGCACTTATTATCTAGCCGCTATCATCGACGACTTGTCGGAGATCGGCGAACCGAACGAGGCGGATAACATCAGCGGATCGGCTTCGATCACCGTGCAATAAATCCAATTCGCGGCTGAGGACACCGATTGGCAGTGTCTCAGAGCGTGAAATTCCCCTCCGTTTCGCCGCGCCTGCCGTTTTCAAACCTTTGCGCGTTTCACTTTTAACGGAAGCGCTTCCTGCTCAAGCGGCAGAGGGCGATACTCAGGGTCTTTGTGCACCAAAATCGCACCCGTCATGCGTGCGCAGGCAGCAATCCAGGCATCGGCCACCGATAAGGGATAAAGCGCCTTCATCTCGGCACCCATGAGGAGCAGCGTTTCGCTGTCTCGCACCCATTCCACCGGTAATGCCAGACATTGTTGATAGGCGAGTCGGGCGGCGGCTTCATCTTCGTCCCGCCACACGCGGTAGAGCACCTCCATCAACGATATGAAGCAACCATAGCAGTGGACCTTGCCTTTGGCGGCTTGCTGCAAAACTTCGGCTACACGCGCCGCACCCGGCTCGTCATCGCGCAGCGTCAGCAAGGCCGACGTGTCGAGCAGGTACCGCTTCATTCCTTCGCTTTTTCCTGACGGCGGGCCGCCAGCAGTCGTGCAGTGGCGCCGCCCTTACCCTGCCCACGAAATGCTTCCACCGGGTTTGCGCGCACCGGCACGACGCGAATCGTGCCCTTGTCCAACACCCACTCAAGCCGGTCAGCGGGGCTCAGTCGAAACTGGCGACGTATCGCTGCCGGAATGACCGTCTGTCCGCGTTCGGTAATCGTGCTCCGCATGCCGCTCTCCTTGGATGAATTACTATTCACCACCCACTATAATTCACGCTGGATTCCCTCGCAACTTGGCGCCTTGGTGGTGCGAGTCAATTAATCACCCCCACAGCCGCTTGGTCGCCATGCGCGCGCCTTCTGCCAAGGTTGCGAGCTTGGCCCACACCACGCTGTCGGCGACCATGTCGGTACCGGCGAAGGTGCCGAAGCCGCAATCGACTGATGCAATGACACGTGTCTTGTCGCCAATGGCATTGGCCACCTGACAAATCCGATCGGCGACGATCTCCGGATGCTCGACGTAGTTGGACGTGCTGTCGATCACTCCCGGCAGCAACAACATATGCGCAGGTGGCGGATTGCGTTGGATCGCCTTCCACTCATGCTGATGGCGTGGATTGCCCAATTCGAGCGATAAGGCGCCCACATTGGCCTGATACAAAATCGGCAGCAGCGGTGCGAGCGGAATGTCGTGGGTATGCGGGCCGTCGTAATTGCCCCAGCAGACGTGCAGCCGGATGCGCTCGCGCGGAATATTCACGGTCGCGCGATTGATCGCATTCACATGATGCGTCGCGATTTCCAGGAACCGGTCGAGTGAATCACGCTGGAAGAGGCGCGGTCGCTCCATCGCGAGATCGGGCGCATCGATCTGCAACAGATGGCCCTGCGCGTTGATGATCTCGTATTCCTTGCGCAGTTCGACGGCGAGTGCATCGACATAGGCCTCGTGCGACGCGTAATGCGCATTCAGCAGGATGCATGCGGCAACCCCGGGCGAAGCGGCGGTCATGAACGTCTGAGTAAACGCACGTGGCTTGGCGCGTTCAAGTGACTTGGCGAAATAATCCCCCTCACGCTTGGCCTCGTCCTCGCCAAAATATTGCACCGGCCCAATGCATTGCGGCGCATTCGCCACGCGTGCCGCACCCTTGCGGCGCTGTGCAAGCATCTCCGCGTAATCAGGATGATCGAGAAGATCCAGCGCGAGCGGTCGTTTGCTCTCGCCACCGAAGCCGCGCATGCGCTGCGCCACATAGGTGGAAAAGCCCACGCGCGGCTGTTCACCGTCATTGCCGATATCGATACCGGCATCGATCTGTTTGGCGACCACTCGATCGATCGCGGCGGCTACCAGGCGACCATGCTCTTTGAGATCGATTGCCTCGCTACGCTCTTGTCGAATCAGCGAATCGCGTAACGCTGGATTACGCGGCAAACTGCCGACGTGGGTCGTGAGAATGCGGTGTTCACTGCGCTGCATGGGAAGTCCTTTTTGACTAGGCGCTTAATCGAAGACCGTTTCCGAATAATGTGACGCATCGACCACCGCTTCGATGACGGTAGGTCCGTCAGCCGCAAACGCGCGACGGAGTTCTCGCTCCAATGCGTCTGCCGTCCGAACACCCACCGCGGGGACGCCGAAATAATGCGCGGGCGGCTCACGATACGGCTCCGGTGAGGTGTCGGTGCCATAGAGCGTAAGGCTGCGGCGCTCCTGCTTCACCTTGATGAGACTCAACCAGCGATCATCGAGCACGACAAACGGAATCGCGAGCTTCTGACGCTTGGCCACCGCGACTTCACCGCAGGTCATTTGAAAACATCCATCGCCCACAATGCAGACCACCGGCAATGTCGGACAGGCCAGCTTCGCCGCGATCGCCGCGGGCAGGCCGAATCCCATCGATGACCAGCCATTGGTGATGAGGAACGTGCGCGGCGCATGTGTAGTCCATTGGCTGGCGATCTGATGGGTGTGCGCGCCGACATCGAACGCGAGCACGCCATCCTTAGGCAGTAGCCGCCGCACGACATCGATCGCCTGATGCGGGCCAAACGCCGCGGTGGGCGGACGCAGGGCGCGCTGGAAGCCTTCACGATGCTGCGCGATGACACTGGTTTGCCAGTCGTTGCGCACCGGAGGCAAGGCCGCGAAAGCAGCCATCGCATGGTCAAGATCGCCCGTCACCGCATGCTTTACATCCACCGATGGATCGACATCTGCGGCCTCGATATCGAGATAAAGCAGCGGCACTTTGCCGATCCAAGCCTCATATTCCACCTCGATCGTGTCATAGCCCAGTGCGACGATCAGATCAGCGCTAGTTAGAAACGCGCGCTGCACTTTGCGCTTGGATCGCTCGATGCAACCGATCGACAAGGGATGCTCCTCATCGATCATGCCCTTTGCCATTGTGGTGGTGGCGAATGGCATCTGATGCTTCTCGATAAACGCGCGCAACGATCCTGGCGTATGCATGCGCATGGCCGCGGCACCGATCACCGCGATCGGTCGCTTGGCGGCGCGAAGAACCGCATGCGCGCGTTCGATCGATCCGGGATCGGCCTTTGCGAGCGACGTTGGCTGCACCGCGTGCGGTGTGGCCGGTTCCGATATCGGCGCGCGCGCAACATCTTCCGGCAGGTCGAGATGCACCGGACCCTGCGGCTCCGAAAGCGCAATACGCAGTGCTTCAGCAACGGTTGCACCGATTTCACCGGGTCGGAGCGATAGCGATGCCTTGGTGATCGGCTTGAACAGCGTGTGCAGATCGATCGACATTTGAATCCGTCGGCCAAGCTGCGGTCGATGCAAATTGCAGGTGATGGCGATCAGCGGTGATCGGTCGAGAAAAGCACTGCCGACCCCGGTGGTGAGATTGGTCGCGCCCGGCCCCAGGGTAGCGATGCAGAGGCCGGGCTTTCCCGTCATGCGGCCCATCACATCGGCCGCGAATGCGGCTGATCCTTCATGGGCAGTGAGAACGAAGGGCAGGCCGCCTGCGCGCATTGCCTCCATCAACGGCAATACATTTCCACTTGGCACACCGAATCCGTGGGTGATGCCAGCTTGTCGCAGAGCGCTGACAAGCAGATCAGCGTTATTCATTGGGAGGGCCTTTTAGACGCGTTGAGGGCCAGTGTAGCAATGGCACGAAAATGGATCGTTCTGCCATCGGAAGCTGAGAACGTGCCCCTTAACGAATAGTAGAGGGCGAGGCGCGTGTAAGTGAAACGCTGACGCGAGCGCGTCATCGACCCTCACACACATTCACCGTCGAATTGCCACGCAATAACTTGGATCATCGTATTTGCAAATAGCGAGTTAAATCGCTGCTCAAATCGACGCAACTGTTTCAGCATTGTTTTGGAAACTACAATAATTAACAACTCAACGTGCAGACTTGGCAGTTGACGCGAAGTTACACTCGACCACGGTCCAAATCTGCTTCCGACGTTCGGGAGATTGGTCGAGTGGATCCGCTTACTGGGAATCGACTTATGATGAATTCAATCAAGTTAGTTGCGGCGTTCGTGTTGGGCGCATTGCTGTCGTTGCCGGCCGCGGCACAGACTGCACCATGCGGACCCGTCGCGCTAGTCCCGGGTTCCGTCGTAGACGGGTCCGCTGGGCGATGGATCGACAGCGCAACCACCACGTTATCCGGCAATAACCTGAAAATCGGCTTCAATACCGGCGTCGATGGCGCGACGTGGAAACATCGGGAATTCATCGCCTCCACCAACGTGGTGGCGACGTTCTTTGGGACCGCGCTGTCGTTGAATCGGCTCAACACGTTGAGCACGTGCTCCACGCTCACACGCCCCGAGGGCGGACGACTCTCCAGCGCCAGCTCGACGGCTACCAATACCGCCTCCAGGCCCGCGCTTG
>CAMDRJ010000032.1 GCA_945906755.1 Klebsiella pneumoniae
GATTGAACCAAAGCAGCGACAAGAATCCGGCAAGCGCTGCAAAGAGGGCCGCCGCCGCTCCGAAAAATGCGGTGACTTCGGTGTGCCGTTTTTCCAGTACCAGTTTTGTGGTGAGGGCTTGGTAGACCTTCTTCAAATCGGCAGCCGTACCAGCGTAAAAATACTCGCCCTTGGTGATCTCGGCGATGGCCTTCAGCGTGTCTTCATCGAGGCGCACATACGCCGACCAGCCGCCAAATCCGATCACGCCGCCTTCCAAGGTGCCAAAGCCAACCGTATAGGCGCGCACGCCGCGATCGGCCACCAGCTTTGCGACTTCGAGCGGATCGGGCCCAGTGGTTCGGCGGCCATCACTCAAAAGAATAATGGCACCTGACGGATAGGATCCCGGCGGCACCGGCTTGAAGGGCTGCGGCTCGACTTTCTTGGCCCCATCGAGCGGGGCGGATTTTGGCGCGCCCGCGCGCCCGGAAGGATTGCCGAATACCCATGACTCGACGTCGATGCCGGAATTCGGAAACAACGTGGAAAGCGCGACGAGCAATCCGCTGCCGGTCGCGGTGGCCCGTTGCAGTTGGAAGCGATCGATCGCGGCAATCAAATCCTCTTTGCTGTGGGTGGGGGTCTGCACCACCGTTGCCGTCCCGGCAAACGTAACGATGCCGATCTTGAGATCGGGGGGTTGCTCTTCAACAAACGCCTTGGCGGCGACCTGTGCGGCGGAAATCCGATTGGGCTCGACATCGGTGGCCCGCATGCTAAGCGAGACATCCATCGCCATGACAATCGTTTGCTGTTGGGAGGGCAGCATAATGAGTGCACTCGGACGCCCGATACCAATGATGGCGATGATGATGGCAAGTAAAAACAAGGCGGGCGGGATATGCCGCCTGATCCGTTGGGCGGGACCCATGGCTTCCTTGATGACGCCAAGGCTTGCATACCTGAGCGCACCCTTCTTGCGACGGCGCAGCAACCAGATATAGGCAACCACCAGGAGCGGCACCAATACCAGCAACCACAGCATCAGCGGCCATTCGAATTTCATGGGGGCCCTTCCCGGCTCATTCACCACGGTTTGATGCCAGTGACTTTAGCACCAAGTATTCCAGGCGTCTGCATATCCGGGGCGACACCCCATGGCCTCAAGACGGTTCCGGCTACGTTACGTTACGATCGACCGCTCACCGGGTCAATTTCCTCGAATTGCCCAGTCCTGCCACACCAGGGAGGAACATATGATGATCCAACGACGATTGCTCGCGGTCGCCGGATTGGCGCTACTGCCTTGCATCAGCATCGGGCAGACCTACCCGTCAAAACCCTTCCGGATAGTGATTCCCTTCGCACCCGGTGGCAGCTCGGATGCCAATGCACGCATCATCAATGAGCGCCTTAGTGAGCGCCTGGGACAACCGGTGATCATTGACTCCAAACCCGGCGCCAATACCATCATCGGTACCGACCATGTCGCCAAGAGTGCACCCGACGGCTACACGGTGCTGCTCACCTCGACCTCCTACGTCGTGAATCCGGTGCTGTATGCGAAGTTGCCCTACGACCCCTTGAAGGATCTGACCCCGATCACGATCATTTCGTTCACGCCGCAAGCCATCGTTGCGCATCCGAGCTTTCCGGCCAAAACGACCAAGGAATTGATCGCGCTTGCGAAGGCCCAACCGGGAAAGATCAGCATCGGCTCGGCCGACAGCAGCTCGCTACTGACCGGCCATCTCTTTGGCATGCTGGCAGGCGTCGACATGCAAAGCGTCAATTACAAAGGCGCAGGACCGTTGATGATCGATGTCGTCGGTGGACATGTCTCGGTCGGCATCTCCGGCATCAGCTCAGTGCAGGGGCAGGTCCGTGCGGGGCGGGCTCACCTGATCGGCGTCGCATCGACCACCCTCTCAGCGGTTTTTCCCAACGCCTCGCCGATTGGGCAATCTGATTTACCGGGATTTGACGTCCTCGCTTGGTTTGGCGTGTTCGCGCCAAGCGGCACACCCAAGGAAATCCAGAGCCGTATTCATCGCGATCTGGTAGCCGTCCTGCAAAACAACGACATCAGGCAGCGTCTCATCGAAATCGGCGGCGAACCGGGTGGACAATCCCAGGAAGATTTTGATGCCCGCATTCGGAAGGAAATCGCGATGTGGGCGTCGGTGGTGAAAGCGGCGGGGATCAAGCCGCAGTAGACAGCGGGCCGGCCAGCCTACGCCTCGCCAGCCCGCATTCGCTACGAAGCAGCGGCGAAAATCTTGTCGAGATGCTCGATGTCGTTGATCACCTGCCAATCGACCGCCCCGGCATCCTGAACGCGCTTCTTCCAGGCCGCAAGGCGACCCAGGTAGCGGCGCGGATCGATATTGTCGGTATCGAGCTTCGTCACGTTCACCGCGATCACGCGAATGTTCTTGAGATCGATCGGGAAATCGCGCTTGGTCTTTTTGTCCAACTCTTCCTGCATGTCCGAGAAAATCAGGACGGTTTTCTTGCCCGCCCCGGTCTCGTTCAAGAATTCAGCGCCCTGGATCAACCCACCAGTAATGTCCGTGTAGGCACTGCCTTTGATGGTCTTGAAGTAGCCATCCATCTTGTCGCGGAACGCCCGCTTCTGGGTGTTCGCCTGCGAGGGACGCGTGTCGAAACGGGTCTTCGCGATAATGTCTTTTTCCGAAAAGCTACGGCTCTCGACGCGGGCAACGGCCAGGGAATCACCAGGTTGCAGCGTGCCAAGCAGATAGTTGACGATCACGCGTGCCTTGCCTGATTCCTTAGCATAGGTGCCGGAGGTGTCGACCAGCATATACACCGCATGCGTGTGGCTGCGCGGATCACCGCAACCGGCCCACAGCGGCGCGGTGAGAATCGACAACGACGAGGCAAGAAATGTTCGTTTGTCCATGACAGTCTCCTCTACGCGGTCTTAAGCGCCACGACCGGCGGCGCGTCCCTTGCCCGGCACCGGGTCCACACCGTCACGCACACCCCTCACCGCCTTTTCGATGAGGAGAGGCACGACAATGATGACGTCGTACAAAGTGATGAGGACGCGACTCGCGTGCTTGGCGAGATTACCGACCACACGAAGCAGCAATGCGATCCCACGAATCACGAGAACCAGAATCGCCCCCAACACGGTTCGTGCAGTGTTGATAAACGTCTCTAGCGGGATCGCCACGAAAGCAAGCGCAAACGGCAAGATGAATCCCAGCAACATCTGGCCGGCAGTCGGAATATGCGTGACCCATGAAGCGTCGGCGGCGGCCGCTTGCGCCGTCACCGCGAGCGACTGCACCAGGGCTTGCTTATCAGCGATCAACATGTCTCGCATCAGCGCGAGCGCCGATTCAATGCCGGCGAGAATCAAGAGCAGCGTGAGCGCAATCCAAAACATGCGCTTTCTCATGCGCTCGTCCAGATTGGAAATGAGGGGAAACAGATGGGTGATCCGCAGGGCTTCCATCATGAACAAGCCCATCGAAGTCTCGACCAAAATGATCACCAGCGCCGCCACCTCCGACGTCCTTAGCGAGGCAGTGATGTAGTCACCCGCACCGACCATCTCCGACATCGGCAGCGCGATGAGCTTGAAGTTGATGAACGCCCCGCCCACCGCAATGATCATGACGATGGTTGCGATAATGAACTGTGTGAAGTCTGAATGCGTGAGGGCCTGTTCCGCCTTCGGGGATTTGGCGGCGATCTGCTCATACTTTTCCATGTGCGCGTCGACCGTTCCGACCGTTTCCTTGAGGCCATCGATTTTCTTGTCGACCTCGGTCATCGTCTTATCGACGTTGCGCCAAAACGGCAGAAAACTCTCGAGAATCTTGTGTCGTGATTCGTAGGCGCTACGGTATTGGGTGACGGTCTTATCGTGCATCTTCGTGATCGACCCTTTGATGTCCTCAAGGATCTTTTGCACGAGCTCGCTGCCACCGGTTTTAACGTTGGCCACCGCCGATACCGCTTCAACCCACTCGGGCGGGGGCGGTGGCACCTCACCGCATTTCTTGTAGTCTTCTTCGATCCGCGTGATTTCATCGGTGAGCTTCCTCTGCATGGCTGGATAGCCCTGCAGATCGCGCGCAACGATGGCACCGATTCGCTCGAACTCGCGTTCGATCCGCTTGCCGACTTCCTGTCGACCATGCGCGAGCAACACCGACTTGTTGCGCTCCCGCAATTCGCTTGCAATGCCAAAGAGCGAACGCGCCGCCAGCCGCGCCGGTCCACCAATTGCATGGCCCAGCGAGCGGAGCATCGCATGCATCGGCACGCGCGCACCGTACAGAAAAATCACAGCAATGAAGAAGAGGATCAACGCCGACAGCATCGGGTTGCCCGGCCAGATCATCCAAAAATCTGAAGACGCCATGAAGTTCTCCCTTTCGTGGTGAGAAGAACGGCCCTGCATTACGATCGACAAGGTTAGAGCAGCGGGACGCGACCTCCACATGGAAACGAGGGGGATTGAGGGATTAATGCGGTTGCCACCGGCGCACGAAATTGATCGCGGGCTATATGCAACGTTCTGCGGTGATGGCGTCGTTCCCCATCAATACGACGATCATGAATCGAGACGACGTACGGTCGCTAGCGCGACATGAGCGTGATCGGCCGATTAGGCGAAGAGACCGAGACGACCGGTACTACGCGGCCCCTCGCCCGAGTTTCGATTGCGCCCAGATCTCGGCATTGACCAGATTCAATGGGCGCTCGCCACGCAGCATCCGCAGCGCCTCTTCGGCCGCCCCAATGCTGGTGCGCCGCGTTGCCTCGATCGTAAGTCCCGCCGAATGCGGTGTTAGCAGAACGTTGTCCAGCGCAAGAAACGGATGATCGCGCCGCAAGGGTTGCTCTTCAAACACATCGATCACCGCACCGGCGATACGACGCTCACGCAGCGCAGCGGCCAACGCCAATTCATCGGTGACCGCGCCTCTTGCGGCATTGACGAGAATCGCATTGGATTTCATCAGACCAATGCGACGCGCATCGATCAAGTGTCTTGTCTCGGCCGTCAACGGACAATTGAGCGACACGATATCGCTTCGCGCCAGCAAGCTGTCGATATCGGCCGACTCAATGAATGCCGGCAGCGCGGCGCTATTGCGTCGATAGCCCAATGCGCGCATGCGAAATCCATGGTGGCAAATCTCGGCCAAACGAATGCCGATCGCCCCCGCACCGATGATGCCGATCGTGCGGCCGACGAGATCGGTGGTCTGCCCGGCATACCGGCGCCCCTCACTCCAGCCCTTGTTGAACAGCCCGGTATGCATCGGCACAAATTGCCGCGTCAGCGCGAGCACACCGCCGATGCAATATTCAGCGACGGTATCGATATTGGTGCCGGGCACGTTCGCTACCGGCAGCGCTTGCGCGGTTGCAGCTTGCATCGGAATGAGATCGACACCGGTGCCATGCCGCACCACACCCAGCAATCGATGCGGCGTATCGAAGAGGTCGGGCGGCAACTGGGTACGCACGATCAGCACATCCGCATCACCGATCATGCGCTTGAGTGTTGCAGCACTGCCATCAGGCGGCATGATGAGATCGGCGATCGGTGCAAGAAGTTGTGCGCCGGCCGGGTCGAGACCTTGCGTGCAAAGGACTTTGGGGCGGGTCATGGCAAAGCTTCCTCGCAATGATGGATGCCAAGACCCGTTGGCGCTGCCGCGCAGGTCGCCGCGACTTCGCCGTGCGGCGAGCAAATCGCTTCGTCGACAGGGACGGGGAGCTGGTGTGTAATGCGATCAGTCATTTTCAATTGCAACGCTCCAAAGCACCGTACCTATGAAGAACCGCCCAGCATCGACCGTGCATCGCGTCGGCCTCATCTCCGACACCCACGGACTGCTTCGCCCGGAAGCGGTGACGTATCTGGAGGGCTGCGACTTCATCGTACACGCGGGCGATATCGGCGGGCCCGAGATTATCCGGCAACTGGAAAGAATTGCCCCGGTCACCGCGGTGCGCGGCAATAACGACCGGGACGCGTGGGCAGCGCGGATTCCGGACGACACCTTGCTCGATGTCGGCGGAACCTTGCTCTATGTGTTGCATGACCTCGCATCGATCGCAATCGATCCCGCTGCCGCCGGTTTCCACATCGTCGTCGCAGGCCACTCGCACCGCCCCTCACAAGAAGTCCGGAACGGCGTGCTGTACGTGAATCCCGGCTCAGCGGGACCACGGCGCTTTCGGCTGCCAATTTCGGTCGGGAGTGTCCACATCACACCGGAAGGCATCACGCCGGAGCTGCTGGAGATCGCAGGCGGAGAGATTCGATCGGTGCGGTAGTAATGATGGTTACCTGGCTCCAATTACTATTGATGCACTCTGGCCGTAAGCAAGAAACGTAGGGTGGAATAGCGCAGCGCATTCCACCACTTGAGTGCGGGGGCGAATCTATCGCATCACGCGGATTTCGATGCGGTGGAATGCGCTGCACTTTTGCACCCTACTCGGCGATGCGAGAGGGTGACTTAGCAGCAAACAGGATGATCCTAATTCAGCGCAACCGTCAACGGGTCATAGCAATACAACCACTCGGCCCGTTCCTTCGCGACGTTCTTCTTCGCAAACGCCCGCTTCATTTCTTCGACGTCGACGATGTGATAGAGCCCGCCCTGCTCCGTGGATTCGGTGACCACGCGCGCGGTGCGATCCACGCGATTGCGCTGATAGAGCTGCAGCGCGGCGGCCACCGTCCCGCTACCTTCGAGTGCCCTGGCCAACACGGCGGCATCTTCGATCGCCATCACCGCCCCTTGCGCAAGAAACGGCAGCGTCGGGTGCGCCGCATCGCCGAGCAGGGTCGCGCGCGCGGTGCTCCAGTTATGAATGGGCTTTCGATTGTTGAGCGCCCATCGATAGCATTCGTTGCGATCCGCTGCATCGAGAATGCTTTGGATCATCGGATGCCAGCCGGCGTACTCCGCCTTCAATTCTTCCCAGGGGCGCCGCTGTGTCCAGGATTCATCTTCCCACTCGGCGCGTTCCGGGCAGCCGACAAAATTGAGGACCCGTCCAGAACAAAGCCAGTAAAGCACGGCGTGATTCTTCGGGCCGCACCATACCGCGCCCACGAGGTCCATCGTGTCTTTCGGCAAATTCTCGCGTGGCACGGTCAAACGCCATGCGACATAGCCGGTATAGGTGACCGGTGTTTCGCCCACGATCTGTGCGCGCACGGTGGATTTGATGCCGTCCGCGCCGACCAATACATCGCCCTTCGCGATGGAGCCATCGGCAAGGCGCACCGTCACGCCATCAGCGCTCTCGGTGAATCCGGCAACTTTGGTATTGAGACGAACGCACTTGGGATCGAGCGACGCCACCTTCTCCACCAGGATGCGATGTAGATCTGCGCGATGCAGGTGGTAATAGGGCGCTCCGTGCTCCCGCTCATGGGCTTGCGCGAACGGGATCTTGTGCATCAACTCACCGGTATCGAAGCGGCGAAACTCATATTCATTCGGCTTGACGGCGACCGCTTCGATCGCATTCTTTAAGCCGAGGTCGTACAACACCTTAACGCCGTTCGCACTCTGTTGGATGCCGGCGCCGATCTCGCCAAGCTTTGGCGCCTGTTCGAAGATCTGTACTTCGAAGCCTTTGCGAAGCAGACACGCCGCGGCGGTCAAGCCACCGATGCCTGCGCCTGCGATCAATACCCGTCCCTTACTCACGCTATGTAATCCCTCTTATTGCCACACTTGCCGCGCTACTTCGACCACGCGTTCGAGTTTGCGCTTTTGGTCATCGGCCGAGATCAAATTGCCCACCACATCCGAAGAAAATCCGCATTGCGGACTGATGGCAAGCTGTTCAAGCGGCAGGAATTTAGCCGCTTGGTCGATGCGACGCTTCAAATCATCCACCGCTTCAAGCTGCGAGACCTTGGTACTCACCAGGCCTAGAACGACCGTTTTTCCCTTCGGGACGAATCGCAGTGGCTCGAATCCACCGGCGCGCGGACTGTCGTATTCCAAGAGGAACCGCTGATGCGGCAACTCATTGAAAAGCCGCTCGGCGATCTCATCATAGGTGCCTTCGCGATGCCACATGCTGCGCTGGTTACCACGACAAAGATGAATGCCGAAGGTGACGCCCGGAAATCCCCTGGTAATCGCGGCATTCGCCTTGATGGAGCGGGTGAAGTTGGCCGGCGGATGCTCACCGCGCGCGCGCATCGCTTCCAGCGAGAGCGGATCCACATAAGCGGTGTAGCCCGGTTCATCGATATGAATGTAACGACAACCGGCGTCGACCAGCGACTGCACCATTTGACGTTGGATGGCGACCACATCATCCATGAACGCTTCCACGTTCGCATACACCGCACGCGAAGCTTGGTGATCGAAGCGTTGACCAATCCGGTCGGGCCCGATGATGGCCACCTTGATCGGCTTTTTCGCGAAGGGCTGGATGCGCTGGTATTCCTCGAGTGGCACATTGCGGACCAGATGGATCCGCTCCCTCACGGGCCGCCGATGCGATACCGGCGTGCCGGCCCCATGCAGATCGGGAATTTCCCAACGCTGATTCGGCTGCGCGCCTTCGATGCGCTTCTCATGCAGCGAAACAGTTTCCTTGGCGGATTCGTAGCCGCCTACCGCCAACCCGAAACTGTCCTGAAAATTGAGTCGGCTCAATTCACCGTCGCTGAGAACATCCAGCCCCACCGATTCCTGCAGCCGCACCGCATCCCTGACCAAGGCTTCTTCAATACGCGCGAAACCTGCGGCATCGAGCGTTCCAGCCTCCAACCGCGCACGCGCTTCGCGCCACGCCGGTGGCCGGAGCAGGCTCCCGACGACATCGGTCCGCGCGGTATCAAGCTCGCTCAATTTCACTCCCCTTTTGGCATGTGCATAGATTCTGCGCGGTGCGCTGCACAGAATCTTTGATGAGGCGGCAGAATACAGCATCGCATTCCGAATTATCAGCGTTTCCTTAAACGGACCTCTCCATGACAACCAAGCCAGCCTGGGTACCGACCGCCGACATCATTCGCAGTGCCAAGGTCACTTACTACATGCAGTATCTGCGCGAACAGCGTGGGCTTGATTTCAAGGATTACCAATCGCTTTGGCAATGGTCCGTCGATGATCTCCCGGCGTTTTGGGATTCCATCTGCAAGTACTACGACATCCGCTTTTACTCGCCACCCACCAAGATCCTCGGCAAGCGCGGGATGCCCGGCGCCGACTGGTATCCGGGCGCGACGCTCAATTACGTCGATCAGGTCTTCCGGCATCGATCGGCTTCGCGTCCCGCCATCATCGCTGGCAACGAAGCCGGGGATCTAAAGCCGATCGCATGGGTGGATCTGGAACAGCGCGTCGCCAATCTCGCACAGGCCCTGCGTGGCATGGGCATCAAGCGGGGCGATCGCGTGGTGGCCTTCATGCCGAACATCCCCGAAACGATCATCGCGTTTCTCGCCGCGGCAAGCATTGGCGCGACATGGTCGGTCTGTTCGCCCGATATGGGGCCGGTGAGCGTGCTCGATCGTTTCAAGCAGATCTCACCGAAGATCATGTTTGCGGTGGATAGCTATCGCTATGGCGGCAAACCCTACGATCGGCGCGACGTGGTCGCCGAATTGCAGCGTGGACTGCCGACGCTGGAAAAGCTCATCCTCGTGCCGAATCTCGATGCCAACGTCAAGGCCGCAGCGTTCCGCAATGCGGTGGATTGGGCGGGATTGCTCACAGGTAGCGCGAAGCTCGCGGTGGAACCTGTCCCGTTCGATCATCCGCTCTGGGTGGTGTACTCATCGGGAACGACCGGCATTCCGAAGCCGATGGTGCATGGGCATGGCGGCATCGTGCTCGAGCATGTGAAAGTGATGGCAATTCACAATGATCTGGGGCCGAACGATATCTATCATTGGTTTTCGAGCACGAGCTGGTTCATGTGGAACCTGCATATCGCCGGCATGCTGGTCGGTACGCCGGTCGCGATCTACGATGGCAATCCTGGTTGGCCGGATTGGGGTGCGTTATGGCGCTTCGCAGGCAAGGCGGGCGTTACGCTGTTCGGTGCCGGGGCCGCGCTTTATCTTTCATGCCTGAAGGCAGGCATCGATCCGAAGAAGATCGCTGATCTTTCGAAGATCCGCGCGGTGGGCTCAACCGGCTCGCCTTTGCCACCAGAAGGCTACCAATGGATTTACGACAACGTCGGTGCGCATGTATGGCTTGCGCCAATGAGTGGCGGCACCGATCCCGCAACCGCATTCATCGGTGGCATTCCCACGCTGCCCGTCTACTCGGGTGAGATGCAGGTGCGCTGCCTCGGCTGCAAGGTCGATGCGTTCGATGATGCGGGCAAGATCGTCATTGATGAAGTGGGCGAATTGGTTTGCACCGAGCCGATGCCTTCGATGCCGCTCTATTTCTGGAACGATCCGGGCGGTAAGCGCTATCACGACAGCTACTTCGATATGTATCCAGGCATCTGGCGCCATGGTGATTGGATTCTCTTCAATCAACGCGGTGGCTCGATCGTCTATGGCCGCTCGGATGCGACGATCAAGCGGCACGGCATTCGCATGGGCACGGCCGAGATCTATCGCATCGTCGAAGACATTCCGGAAATCGTCGACAGTCTGGTCGTCGATCTGGAGTACCTCGGCCGCGAATCGTACATGCCGCTATTTATCGTGCTCAGGCCCGGCACCGCACTCGATGATGCACTCCGCGCCAAGATCAAGGATCGCATCCGCACCGGCTTGTCGGCACGGCATATTCCGAACGACATCTTTCAGATCGAGGAAGTGCCACGCACGTTGTCTGGCAAGAAGCTCGAATTGCCGATCAAGAAGTTAATGCTTGGGCAGAGCATCAACAAAGTCGCTAATCCGGATTCAATGGCGAATCCGAAAAGCTTGGCGTATTTCGAGGCGTTTGCGAAGAAGCGGGAGGCGGGCGGTTAGGACCTCCTCCCGCGTATTGCCCCCTCTCCCCAACCCCTCTCCCACCATGGGGCGAGGGGCTTTCGACCGCGCCTGGCGATCAAATTATCCGCGCTTCGCCGATCGGTAACTTGCGCATCGCGCGGACCACGTCTTCCGGTGTGATCGGTGTCCGATTGAATTCAACGCCGAATTCGGCGAGCGCATCACATACCGCGTTCGCGATCACCACCGGCGGTGCAATCGCCCCGCCCTCGCCCAATCCTTTCACCCCGAGTGGATTGAGCGGCGACGGCGTTTCCTGGTGCACAACCTTAATGCGCGGCACGTCGTTGGCTGTCGGCAATAGGTAGTCCATCATCGAAGCGTTGAGCAGTTGCCCCTCGCGATCGTAGGTGAAGCCCTCCAGCATTCCACCACCGATGCCCTGCACCGCCCCGCCGATGATCTGCCCTTCGGCAAGCAATGGATTCACGACCACACCGCAATCGTGCGCAATGGCATAGCGATCGATACGCACATGACCGATGCCCGGATCAATTTCGACGATCGCCGCATGCGCGGCATACGACCAAGTGACCGTCGAGGGCTCCCAGTAGTACGTTTCTTCCAGACCGGCATCCATATCGCTCGGTCGCCCACTGTCTCGCCCCGGCCGCGACACGCGTGCGACATCGGCCAAGGTCATCGAGATCGCGGGTACGCCCACCACGCCGACCTTGCCGTCGCGCAACTCCAAATCTCCTGGCGAACATTCCAATACGTGTGAGGCGAGCGCGAACACTTTCTTGCGCAGCCGCTCGCTCGCCACATGAATCGCCGCCGACAGATTGACCGTGGAGCGACTCGCGAGCGTGCCGAAACCCATGGAAATCGCTGCGGTATCGGCAAATGCAAGCACGACATCCTCGGGCTTCACCTTCCATTGATCTGCGGCGATCTGCGCAAAGATCGTCTCCATGCCCTGCCCTTGCGGACACGAACCGGACGACAGGTAAATCTTGCCGGACGGATCGATCCGTAACGTCGCGCCTTCGAATGGACCGACACCGGTGCCTTCGGTGTACATCGCCACACCAATACCAAGATACTTGCCCGCCGCGCGCGCCTCGCGTTGTCGCACGCGAAACGCATCGAGCCCTCCGACTGCAGTGAGCGCTTCTTCGAGCGCACGCGGATAATCGCCGCTGTCGTACACGATCGGCTCGCCATCGCGATACGGCAGGCCCACTGCATAGGGCATCTCATCGGCACCGACGAGATTCCGCCTACGCACTTCGGCGGGCTCGATGCCCACCGCATTGGCGACGAGATCCATCATGCGTTCCATTACCTGCGCCGCCTCGGGACGCCCCGCGCCGCGATACGGCGCATTCGGCACCTTGTTGGTCACCACCACGCGCGCTTCGATCGCGAAATGTTCGATCTTGTAGGGGCCAATCATGTGCGCAGCAGTGTTGTACGGAATGGCGATGCCGACCGGATTCCATGCGCCGCAGTCCATGATCATGCGATCGCGAAACGCGAGGATCTTGCCCGTGTCATCGAATGCGATCTCCGCTTCGTGCAATTGATCGCGTGAATGGCAGGCACTCTGGAAGTGTTCGCGCCGATCTTCGATCCACTTGACCGGTCGCCCGATGCGCCGCGCGAGAAACGGCATGATCAGATCTTCCGGATAAACATGGCCCTTGGTGCCGAATCCGCCGCCCACATCGAGTGCGATGCATCGCACACGCGCTTCCGGCACACCCAGCGTGAGCGCGGCTTCGCGACGCACCCAATGCACCACCTGTGTCGAAGACCAGATCGTAATGCCATCGGTACGCGGCTCGTGCATCGCGGCCACGCCGCGGCACTCCATCGGCACACCCGCATAGCGGTGATGCCTGAAGCGCCGCTTCAATGTCCGCGGCGTGTTCGCGAACGCGCGGGCCACATCGCCCTTACCGATCGAAAATTCGGCCAGCAGATTGGTGCCGTTCTTGTCATGGAGGATGGCACTCGACGATTCAAGGGCCTTCTCGATGTCCACCACTGCCGGCAAGAATTCGTATTCGACCTCGACCAGCTCAGCCGCGTCTTCCGCCAGATAGGCGCTTTCGGCCACGATCACTGCAACCGCCTCGCCGACATGCCGCACCTTGTCCCAGGCGAGTAGCGGTTGGCGCGGATCGTAGACCTTGTGCGGAACGGTGGTGCGCCATTTCTTGGGCAGCGGCAACTGCTGGTCCTGTACCGGCGGCAACTCGCGCGCGAGTTCCAATCCGCTCATCACGAAATGCACGCCACGCGCCTTCGCCGCCCGCGACAGATCCACCGATTTAATGCGCGCATGCGCCGCGGTGCTCCGTACGAACGCGACGTGCAGCATGCCAGGCAGATCGAGATCATCGACATACTGCCCTTTGCCACGCAACAGCCGCGCGTCTTCACGGCGCAGGATGGAGCGTCCAACGTAATTCTCTGAGGCGGCAACTTTCATGCGGAATGCATCGCGCGATTGGATGAACGGATTGGCTTTGACTTTACACGAAAGACCCGGTTGCGACGGGCGGACACCGTCGCACGCTAGGCCATGTTTGGTGCGAGAATAAACAAGCGCCCTCGCATCGGCGCATATACCAACCAGGAGACAATCATGCGTGACCGCGACATTCGCTCGCACATCTTATCTTTGTGCGCCGCTCTGTTGGCCGTTGGACTGCTATCGGTATCACCCGCTGTGCGGGCGGACAAGTTCTCTCTCAAGATCGCCTCCGGTCATGGACCCAACTGGCACTTCATTCAGCTGGCCCAGGAGTACTTCATTCCGGAAGTGAAAAAGCGCGCCAAGGCGATGGGCCATGATGTCGAATTCGTCGAGGGCTTCGCCGGTGCGATGGTGAAACCCACCGAGGTGCTGGAAGGCCTGCAATCCGGGATCGTCGACATCGGCATGTACTGCGTATGCCATGAAGCGCAGAAGCTGCCGCTGCATAACTTCCCGTCGAGTCTGCCGTTTGGTCCGAACGATCCGGATGTTTCATTGAAGGCGACCCGGCGCGTCTACGACCAAGTACCGGAAATCAACGCCCAGTATGAAAAGCGCTTCGGCCAACGCAATCTCGCGTTGGTGCCGATCGAAACCTACATCATCATTTCCAATTTCGCGATCAAAGGACCTGCCGACATCAAAGGCCGCAAGATCGGTGGCGCCGGCCCCAACATGTTCTGGGTGGAAAACGTGGGTGCGCTTCCCACCATGGTGCTCGGGCCAGACATTTACACGTCTTTTCAGAGCAAGCTGATCGACGGCATGCTGATTCTGTCGAGCTCGATGGATCAGTTGAAGCTCTACGATGTCGCGCCTTACCTCATCCGGACCGACTTCGGATCGGCCACACATATCACGCTCAACATGTCGCAGCGTGCGATTGCGCGGTTGCCCAAGCCGCTCGCCGATGCGATCGTGCAGACGGGCCGGGATATGGAAGCACAGGCCGGCACCTACACGAAAGCGCATGAAGCGAAGTATCTCGCCATCCTGCAAAAGAACGGCGCGAAATTCGTCGACATCGCCCCTGAGCAACGCAAGGCTTGGGCGGATCAGTTGGCCAAGGCGCCCGGTGAAATCGGCGCGAAAGCGGAAAAAGAATCGAACCTGCCGATGCGCAAGGTACAAAAAGCGTATGTCGAGGCCACGCGTGCTCTTGGGCACACCTGGCCGGTGACGTTCAATCTCGACTAGACAACGAAGGTACCGGGCGCCGCGTCAAGGCCGTGGCGCTCGGCCAATGAGCGCGCAACAAGGGGAGACCGATGTCTAAACTGGTAGAGGGCCTTGATGCCCTCACGAAGGCCATGATGATCCTGGCCGCGTTTTTTGCGTTCGGCCTGGCGTTTATGATTCTCGTGGACGTCACTGCGCGCGCGCTCAACATCAAGTTCTACGGCGTCGCCGAATACGTGCGCAATACGATCATCGTGATCGTGTTTCTGCAACTGCCCTATGCCATTCGGATCGCGAGCATGTTGCGGGTCGATATCTTCGTGAACGCGCTGCCAAGGAAAAGCCGCATTCCGCTCATCGTGATTGGCAACTTGCTTGGACTGCTCTTCTTCGCCGGCATCACAGCCGGTGCGTTACCACCGGCAATCGATGCGTGGGTGAACAATGAGTTCGAAGGCGAGGGGGTGGTGCGCGTCGCCGCCTGGCCCGCACGCTTTTCCATCGTGTATGGCTGTGGACTCGCGGCCTTCTTCTACCTGCTTCGTATTATCGATTCGGTCCGCGGGCGCGAGCCGCCGAAAGGCCCCGACGGGATTCCGCAGCATTAGCCGACCATTCACTTATCCAATTTCCATTTAGCGGCTAATCAAGGATCGGACCTCCCGCTCATGAGCCTCATTACCTATCTACTGCTCGGACTGTTGCTTCTGCTCGTGTTTGCCGGCGTCGAGATCGCCGTATGCCTTGGCATCATCTCGTTCCTCGCCTTATTTCTTTCCACCGGCGACATGGAAATGACTATGTCGTTTCTGTCGAGCACTGCTTATGAGGCGCTACGCGACTACGTATTCGCGGTGATCCCGCTTTTCCTCTTGATGGGCGAATTCATCGCACGCTCAGGAATTGCCTCCGATCTGTTCTGGGCGATCGACAATGGCCTCAGGCGTGTTGCCGGCCGGCTTGCCTATGCCACCATCGCGGGCAACGTCGTGTTCGGCTTCGTGACCGGCACCAGCGTCGCATCGGCCACCACGTTTACCAGCATCGCCTATCCGCAGATGAAGCGATTCGGCTATGACCGTCCGTTCTCCCTTGGGCTGATTGCAGGCAGCGCTTGTCTTGGCATGTTGATTCCCCCGAGCATCCTAATGGTCGTATGGGGCATTCTCACCGAGCAATCGATCGGGCATCTGTTTCTGGCCGGAATCTTCCCAGGGCTGATCCTCGCCACGCTCATGGCAGTGCATGTGTTGATCGTATATTGGGTCCGCCCCCAATGGCTTGGCGAAGGCACGAACTTGTCGCAGGAATCGAAGGACGATAAGGAAATCGGCCGGGCGATTCTCGCTGGGCGCGACGCCCCGACGCCCGGGCAACTCGTATTCAGCCTGATCGGCTTTTTCGCGATCATCATGGGCGCGCTGGGCGGCATCTGGCTTGGATTCTTCACGCCAACCGAAGGCGCTGGGATGGGCGCGTTGATCGCGCTCGTCATCAGTCTGCTCAAGGGCATGCGCTGGGAAGGCATCAAGGATTCCGTGCTCGCGGTCGGGCGCACCGCCACACCGCTGCTGGTGATCGTTTTTGCCGCGCAGCTTTATTCGCGCACCCTGTCGATGAGCGGTATCGGCCTCACGCTACAAACCGGCATGCTCGAATCCGGCCTCCCCAATTGGGGGATCGTGCTCTTCATGATTTTCGTGTGGTTCGTGCTTGGCATGCTGATCGATTCGATCTCGATCATGCTGCTCACCGTGCCGATCTTCGCACCGGTGGCCACCAAGCTTGGCATCGATCCACTCGTCTTCGCGATGGTTGGCATCCTGGTGATCGAAGCGGGCCTCCTCACCCCGCCCTTTGGCATCATCGTCTATGCAGTAAAGGCGGTGATCGGCGATGAAGACGTATCGATGGGGAAGATCTTCATGGCCTCGACGCCCTTCTGGGCCTATCTGCTGTTGATCAATATCTTGCTATTCGCGTTTCCGGCGATCGCAACGTTTCTGCCTAGGTCGATGTAGTTCAGAATATTGACCGCACCAGCGTGCCAGCTCCCGATCGGCGCCATTTCGACGATCTCGCCTTCGATCAATTCCAGGCGTGCATCAGCTGCGAACACGCCGCTGTCCCCCATGCGGGGGTACTCGGCCGTGCTGATGACATGACGCTGCGGATAATCGAGAAGCGTGCCGATTGGCCTTTCGTTTCTAAAGGTCGAGAACTGAAACATACGGCGGCCGGCATGTTCCGACGTTGACGTTATCGTCGGTCTCGACTCATCCGGCTCAACCGGCTTTTGTGCCTTCCGTGAGCAGGCAACATTTCTTGTACTTCTTTCCGCTACCGCAGGGACACGGATCATTGCGACCGACCTTGGGCATCGTGCGAATGTACGGCAGGAAGAGGTCGTCAAAGACGGGATGGTCACCCACTCCGTCCACCTCGCCGACGCCTTCGGCCCCTTCCGCGTCTTCCCACGACCAACGCGCCGCGCGCTCGGCGATCGCCTCTGGCTCGTAGAACGCCCAGGGATCGTCGAACCCCCGCCATTCGGGCGCGTCTTCGAGGGTCGCGTAGGCCGCGTCGACGTCGCCCTTCAAAAAGAACACGCCAAGGCCCGTCTGCCGCTCCGCCAGGCTTTCAAGCAGCGTCCGATATGACGCGCGCGGGAAATTGAGGAGCGTGTTCCCGCACGAAATGCGCATGTCCCAATCTTCGTTGTCATCGACGGCGAAGCGCGACACCCAGGCAAGTGCCTCGTCGAGTGCTGCAGGGCCGCGCCGCTCGGCGATTGCAACGATCGCTTCCATTGCGTTCGTACGGGTGTACCAGTCAATCGCTTGATCGCCACATAGTTCGTGTAGCGCCTGCAAGACGGTATCAGGTTTGTTGATGAATAAGGCCGGCCAGTAACCGGCCAGCCAATCCTGCATATCGTCGTCTTGCGCCGCGGACATCGCACGCATAAAGCGCACGGCGAGCACCCCCGCAGATTCGGAGGGAATCAACCCGAGAATCATCACAACGTGGAGCCTAAGCCACCACTCGCCAATCGCGTCTGGCGCCGCCCAGGGGCGTTCAAGCAGTTCTTGCAGCGCCTCCGTCATGTCATCGCCGCGGCGCGAGCACGCATCGATGACCGCGCGCGGCACGCGATCTTCGTCGGCCACCATCAGATCGATCAACGCGGCGGGCGCCAGACCAGACAAGTGGTCCTCGGAGTACGTAGGCAAAGCGGCCCGGATATTCATAGACGGCGGCGCGTCGGTGTTACCTGGTGTTTCGAGGCTGCGCCGTATCGACAGTCAACACTAGGCGCCCTCCCGCGTCGTTTCTTCGGCCTTCTCCACCTCGACCAGCACGTCGTAATAGGTCGCGGCGTTGCCCATATCGGCGACACGCTGCGAGGTGAGGTTGTTGGCATTCGCGCCATCGGGCGATAGCTTCTTCCACCAGAGCGAAACCGCGACGACGCAACCGGACCGTGCACGATCAGTCACTCGCGCACGTGCGCCAAGCGCACCACGGTCATTAAAAATGCGCACCCAGTCGCCTTCTTTAATTCCGCGCGCGGCGGCATCGGCCGGATTGATATCGAGATGCGGCTCCTTCTCGCTATCGAGAAAAAGGGGCAGATTCGCGAACGATGAGTTGAGGCAATTGCGTTGCGGCGGCGAAATAAACGCGAGCGGAAATTGCTTGGCGCGGGCTGGTGCAGTGCGTGCGAATTCGATAGGAGCTGTAAAGGTGGGCAACGGGTCGAGTCCGAGGCTCTTCGCATACTCGCTGTATAGCTCGCACTTCCCTGATGGCGTTGGAAAGTTGCCCTCAGCAAAAGGCGCAAAATGCGCCGGCACATTCAACCGCTGCCATCCGGCTTTCTTCAGCGCGCTGTATTCGATATTCGCCATGCGCGGATGCGTCGATTGCAGCGCTTGTTCGACCATCTGCTCATCGGTGTCAGCCAGACACGGCTCAGTGAACCCCATTTTCTTCGCGAGGCGCCGGAATACTTCGGTGTTCTGCAACGACTCGCCAACCGGTGCGATGGCCGGTTGATTCAGCATTACATAGAGATGCCCATAGGACTTATGGATATCAAGGCATTCGAGCTGCGTGGTGGCCGGCAGAAAAATATCGGCGTAGTCGGCGGTATCGGTGAAAAACACGTCGTGCACCACGGTGAACAAGTCCGTGCGCGAAAAGCCGCGAATCACTTTCTCCGAATCGGGGGCAACCGTCACCGGATTGGAGTTGTAGACAAATAGCGCGCGAATCGGCGGATCGGCCTCGAGCAACGCATCGCCAATACAGCTTGCGTTGATGGTGCGCGGATTGTTCCAGATGAGGTCCGGGCGCTCCAGCGCCTTATGGTTCATCGCGTAGAAATCGCCGGTGCCGAGCAGCACGCCACCCGCCGCATCGCGCCATGCGCCAGTCAAGGCGGGTAGGCATGCAATCGTTCGTACTGCCATGCCGCCACCAAAGTGACGCTGCAAGCCGTAATTGATACGAATCGCTGCGGGCCGTGTACTGGCGTACTCGCGCGCGAGGCGGACGATCGTCTCCGCATCAATCCCGCAAATCGCCGCCGCCTTCTCGGGCGGGTACTCTTGCACCCTTTCCTTCAACGCATCGAAGCCAACGGTGTACTTCGCAATGTAATCCGCGTCGATCCGGCCCTCGTTGATGAGGACATGCATCATGCCAAGCGCAAGCGCCGCATCGGTCCCAGGTAGGACGGCGATATGCTCGTTGCACTTTTCAGCGGAAAGACTCCGGTACGGATCGATTGCGATGACTTTCGCGCCACGACGTTTCGCCTCTTGCACACGCGACCAGTAGTGCAGGTTGGAGGTGATCGGATTGGAGCCCCAGATCAAGATGAGCTTGGCGTCTTCGACGCGCTCCGGATCCATGCCGACATTGGCACCTAGCGTGATCTTGGTTCCCACCCGACCGGCCGAGGAACAAAGGGTTCGATCCAGCAGCGACGCACCGAGCGTATGGAAGAAGCGACGATCCATGCCCGCGTAGTTGAGAAGACCCATGGTGCCGGCGTAGCTATACGGAGAGATCGACTGGGGCCCATCGGGCGATGCGGCGATCGCCTTGAACTTCGCGGCGATTTCGTCGAGCGCTTCATCCCAACTGATGCGCTGCCATTCGCCTTGGCCGCGCCCTTTGGGACCGACGCGACGCATCGGATACAGCACCCGTTCCTTCGCATAGGTGCGATCAAGATAGCGCGCAACCTTGGTACACAGCACGCCATCGGTGAAAGGATGATCCTTGGCGCCCGCGACCTTGATCGCGACGCCCTTCTCTACGGTGGTTTCAAGCGCGCAGGTGTCTGGGCAGTCGTGGGGACAAGCGCCCTTTACGACGCGAACCTCTTGCGAGGCCGGGTCGTCGTTCAGCGCCCCAATGGAAGTGCGGATGTCGTCGCTACCCATATCAACGCTCCTGTTGCCAAATCCAGCTTGCCTGGATACCTGCCTACGCAGGTATGACGTCTATTGCAATTCCTTAACGACGAATCGCGGCCTGCTCTCCTAGCGTCGCGGTCGAAAACGCATTGCGTAATGCTTGCCCGCAACGATACACGCCATGATTAGCGGTTGCTACCAATCCACCCATGCCAATGAAGCCATGCACCATGCCCTCGAAGCATTCATAGGTTGTAGTCACACCTGCCGCGAGCAATTTCTCCGCATAGGCGTGGCCTTCATCGCATAAGGGATCGAAGCCCGCGGTAATCACATAGGCGGGCGCGAGCTTCGTGTGATCATTGGCGAGAAGCGGCGAGACGCGCCAGTCGGTAACGTCGGCTGCGCCGCGAAGATAATGTTCCGCGAAATACTCCATCGATTTCCTGGTGAGCATGTACCCCTCGGCGTTCTTCACATAGGAGGCGGTGTTCATGCGCATATCGGTCACCGGGTAAATGAGCAATTGCAAACTGAGCGCCGGTGCCCAGGTGTCGCGAAACGCGATGGCCACTACCGCTGCGAGATTGCCGCCAGCGCTATCGCCGCCGACCGCAATACGTTTCGGATCGATGCCAAGCTTCGCCGCATTGCCGTGCACCCAGTGGGTCGCTGCGACGGCATCGTCGAAGGCCGCTGGAAATTTGTGTTCGGGCGCCAATCGATAATGGACCGATACGACCGCGCAGCGTCCGGCATTGGCTAGGGCGCGGCAGAGCACATCGTGTGTGTCGAGATCGCCGATCACCCATCCGCCGCCATGGAAGAACACGAGCGCGGGCAGCACGTCACCCGCTTTGGACTCGATCGGACGGTAATACCGCAGCTCGATATCGCCGCCTGGGCCGGGCATGCGCAGATTCTCCACGCCGGCCACATCAGGCGATGCAGGCTGCACCACCGCGCGGCCCTTTGCGTACAACTTGCGCGCCTCCGCCGGGCTCACCTGCCAGAACGGCGGCGCAGGCGATTTCGCCGCCATTTCAAGAACCGCCTCTACCTGTTTGTCGAGTTGCATCGCGGTGCCTTTCAAGCCGGTGCCGTGGTGGGTGTGCGTCGCAACGCAAACCATGTGAGCGCCACGGCGATGATGGTGATCAAGACAATCGAAATGTAATTTAAAAGTTCCCAGCCGCTGCCATCCAGCAAGAAGCCCGATGAGAATGCAGTGACCACCATGACCGAGAAAATACAGAATTCATTGATGCCTTGCGCCTTGGCCCGCTCAGACGGCCGGTAGGTTTCCGTCAGCATCGCGGTGGCGCCGATATAAACGAAGTTCCAGCCCACGCCAAGGATAAACATCGACCACCAGAAGTGCGCAACCGTCACACCCGACAGCGCAATCGCCACGGTGACGAAGTTAAGGACAACACCTGCAAACATCACCTGCCGCACACCGAATTTCTTGATCAGATCGCCGGTAATAAACGATGGCGCGAACATGCCGATCACATGAAAGCCGATGACCGACGCGGCCGCGCTATACGGATGGCCGCACAGCACAGTCATGGCAAGTGGCGAAGACACCATCAACAGATTCATCACCGCGTAACTCATGGCGGCTGCGATCACCGCAACAATGAACGCGGGCTGCGAGATGATTTCACGCGTCGGCCGAATGGGTTCCTTCGCCTCGGTGCGGCTCTCGATCGGAATATTGAGCAGCCGCAAGATGAAGATGACCGCGATCATGATGCCGATCAACGAGATGACCGATCCCAAATACTCGTACTCCTTGCCGAACAGGTCTTTGGTGAGCGTGCTCAATTCGGGCCCGAGGATGCCGCCGACCAGCCCACCCGCGAGCACATAAGAAATCGCCTTCGCCTTGAATTCAGGTGGCGATGCATCCGCGGCCGCGAACCGGTATTGCTGGGCAAAGCCGTTGTAGCCGCCGAAAATCAGCGTACCCAGACAAAAGAGATAAAAGTTGCCGAGATAGATACCGGCGCTCACGATCAGCGCGCCCGTGATGCCAAGAATCGGCCCGACCGTAAATCCACCGCGCCGACCAATCGCCTTCATGAGATGAGCCGCCGGCATGGCTGCCACAGCGGCGCCAATCACCCAAAACATCGCGGGAACCGTCGCATAAGCCGTTGTCAAACCACTCGCCGGCGCGAGCTTTGCGCCAATCAAGGCGCTCAGTGCAATGACGGTCGTGTTATTCGTGAAAAGCAGCGCCTGGCACACCGCCAGGACTGAGACGTTCTTCTTGACTGAATTCAACGGGATCTCACAGGCAGCACATCGATTGAGGGCGGGACGGCGATTGCGGATCGATTATAGTTCCCACAGGATATCTTGATGGTCAAGCCATGTGCGGTCGCTACAAACTGATTTTCGATGCCGATGCGCTCGCCGCACGGTTCGCCGCCATTCTTGGTGATGTGACAATCACACCCAAGTACAACATTGCACCGGGCACCTTTGAACCCATCGTTCGCGTGGACAACGATGCCCGGAAAATCGAAGCGTACTGGTGGGGCCTGGTACCGCATTGGGCCAAGGAAAAATCGTTTGGCGCGCGGACCGTGAATGCGCGCAGCGAAACCGTCGCCGAGAAGCCCGCCTTTCGCGCGGCGCTCCGCCAGCGTCGCTGCCTTGTTCCCGCCGACGGATACTACGAGTGGAAGGTCCTCCCCGGTGGTGGCAAGCAACCTTATCTCTTCAAAATGGCGAGCAACGAGCCCTTCGCGTTCGGCGGCCTGTGGGAAACATGGAATGGCCCGGATGGAACGCTGCACTCTTTTTGCACCATTACCACCGCACCCAATGAACTGTGCGCGCGCGTGCACGATCGCATGCCGGTCATCATCGCCCCGGCAGACTACGACCAGTGGCTTGATCCGACCGTCAAGGACGCGACCAAGGCCATGTCGATGATTCGCTCGTTTCCATCTGAAGAGATGATTTCATATCCGGTGAGCATGAAGGTCAATAGCGTGCGCAATCAGGCACCGGAGGTGGCCGAACCGCTCGATGCACCGGTACAAGGAGAATTGGAAACATGATCACGACGATCCAAGGTGGTGCGATGCTGCCGCACGCACCGCAGTTCTTCACGCAGCCGGACACCGAAGACAAAGCCGCCATTACACGCGTACAGAATGTCGCACGAACGATCGGTGAGC
This sequence comes from Klebsiella pneumoniae, assembly GCA_945906755.1. Lineage (GTDB taxonomy): Bacteria > Pseudomonadota > Gammaproteobacteria > Burkholderiales > SG8-39 > SHXR01. The sequence goes on from CAMDRJ010000032.1 coordinate 23,278, forward strand.
ACCTCAGAGCGCTGCGGCCGGAACTATGGATCGTCATCGCCAACGATCATGCCCAGCAGTTTTTCCATCAATGCGCACCGCCCTTTACGCTACATGTCGGCGGGGAAGCGCGCGGCAATTTCGCCGGGCGCACTTTTCACTACAAGGTGGCAGGCGATATCGGTCTTGCGTTGATTCGCGCGCTCTACGACGAAGGCTTCGATCCCGCCTTCAGCAGCACCGCGGAAATCGACTATGCGCTTGGCATTCCGATGACGCATCTTGGGCTCACGCTTGCCGATCGCGTGCTGCCACTCTACGTCAACGCGTATCTGCCGCCGCAACCGACCATGCAGCGGTGCTACGCGTTTGGGCAGGCGCTGGCGCGGTCGCTTACTTTGTTAGGCATCCGGGCAGTCGTCGTGGCAAGCGGCGGCATGTCGCACTTTCCCGGGACGGCGCAGTATGCCAATCCGAATCTCGCCTTCGATTACTCGGTGCTCGAACCCTTGCGAGCCGGGCATCTCAAATCGCTCACCGGCTATAGCGAGAAAACGCTGGATGACACCGGTAACATCGAATTGCGTTGCTGGGCGGTTGCAGCAGGCGCACTGGGTGATCGCACACCCGATATCGTGCAGATGGATCCGAGCTGGCATCACAACTACGCATCGCTTGGCTGGTGGTCACCGCCGCCTAATACGACGACACCGCACTATCCGTCGATCGATCCGGCGCTCGTCCCGCTCACCACCGCAATCCACGGTCTGGCGCACGATTCCGCCGAGCGCGCGCAATTCATCGCCGATCCGGCGGCCTATCTTCGCAAGCATCGCGTCGAAGAAAAATACGCCGCCATGCTACTCGCGCTGGATATGAACGCCCTGACCGCGACCGGCGTACATCCGCTGGTGCCGTTCCTCGCCAGAATGCAGGTTGAGCGGGACCGCAAGGTGAAGTAACCGCAAGGCGCAGAGCCGCGGCGGCGCCCTCTACAATTGTTAAATTCCCGACGCGATTTCACGCGCCTTCACATTCATCGGCAATGGCGGCCGGCAATTTCCGCGCATGACGCCGCGAAGGCGCTCCCCTGAAGCCATGCCCAACCTGAAACGCATCGTACTTTGATCCACGTCAAAAACTCGTGTTCGCGACGCATCGACTATTTGCCAACAGGTGTTCGATGATTCCGAGTGCCCGCGCGTGGCTGGCACTCTCTTCCCAAGAGGAGCTGTCCCATGGACTGGAAAATGCGTTCACGTTGGGTCGCTGTATTCGCAGTCGCTGTTCTTGCTGGTACGCCGCAATTCGGGAGAGCGGCCGATCCGGGTCTGCGCGTCCCGACTTGGCTCGCCGACCGTGGCGAGGGTATGCAATGAATACGGCGCGCGGATGGCAAGCGATTATCCGACACGATTTGGGATGTTCGCCGCTATTCCGTTGCCCGATATCGACGGCATCCTCGGTGTAGTACAGCGAGACGTTGTTCTCTAAGGCATTGGCACGTGCGACGTAGTAGCGGTTGGCGTCTTGCCAACGCCACACGACGCCACCGGCCTGGTCCTCGTCACCGCTGATGGCCTTGAACTTCACCTCGACAAAGCCATTCTCAATCGCGCTGTCGCGCAGCACGCACCACGGAAACGTTCCCGCGCCTGACTGCTGGAGTACGTTGGGTTTGCTCGGCGCGGAAGCGTCTTCGCTTATCGCCCATCGCGGCGCGCCCTTGCCGGTTACGCCTTGGGTCCAGGAACCCGGCAGTGCGCCGGGAATATCACGATCAAAGTTGATGCTCTGTGCAATAGATGATGGACGCATGGTCAAGGCAATCTCATAAAGGAACGGCGGTGGAATGTGCTCACGCGCGGAGTCACCCTCTCCCTCGACGGGAGAGCAACTGTGTCGAGAATCAAGCC
>CAMDRJ010000033.1 GCA_945906755.1 Klebsiella pneumoniae
TCCGCAGCGAACTCGAGTACTTTTTTGTCTATGCGAAGGAAACCGGCACCGATGTGGAAGCCTTAAAAGGCTCCTATGCCGGGGCGCTTGGCATCCCGCAGTTCATGCCGGGCAGCTATCTTCGCTATGCGGTCGATTTTGACGGCGACGGACGCCGCGATCTGGTGAACAACGTGGTCGATGCGATCGGCAGCGTCGGCAATTTCCTGTCGGAGCACGGCTGGCAACGCAATGAGCCGGTCACGTTTCCGGTCACAGTCAACGGGGATGCGCACCAACTACCGCTGTCCGCCGGGATCGAACCGCGCTTTCGAATCGGCGAACTCGATCAATACGGTATTGCGCTGAATGAATCCGTCGATGAAGACTTGCTCTGCGCGCTCATTGAGTTCGAAACCCCGAATAAACCCTCGGAATTCTGGATCGGCCTGAAAAATTTCTACGTCATCACGCGCTACAACCAATCGAGCTTTTACGCGATGTCGGTCAATGCGCTGGCCGAATCGATCAAAACGAAGATGACGCCGCCGGAACAACGATCGGCGCAGTGATGCCGGCTCAGCGACGCGTCGGCAAGTAAGCGGTCGGATCGACCGGCTTGCCCGATTGCCGGATCTCGAAATGCAGCTTCGGGCGATCGGTATCGGTGGCGCCAATCTCAGCAATTTTCTGCCCACGTTTGACCGCATCGCCTTGCTTCACCAGGATGCGACTGTTATGCGCATAGGCGGATAGAAACGTCTCATTGTGTTTGATGATGACAAGCTGCCCATAGCCCTTCAGGTCGGAGCCGCTATAGACGACGCGACCGCCCGCCGCGGCCAGCACCGCTTCGCCAAGACGACCCGAGATCGACACGCCCTTGGTATTGGTCTCGAAGTTATCGAGGACGCGACCGGGCGCGGGCCAGATCCATTCCACCGTATCACCCTCGGGCGCAGACGCAAGCGGCGCTGCCTCCGGCTTGGCCGCAGCAACCGGTGGCGCGGCCGGTTTCACATCAGGCATCCGCGCTTCGGGCTTTGGCGCATCGCGGCGCGGCTCATCGCCACGTTGCAGCGCGGCGAGATTCTCATCGCTGTAAGGCGCCTTGAACGCGCGCGGTTCGGTCTTCAATTCCGCACGTAGGCTTGGGGCCGATGGTTTTTGCGGCGTGAGCGCGACCGGCGGCGCGCCAACCGGTGGCGTACCCTCTGGGATTGGCGCAGGCACCGGCACGATGATCGGCCGCGCTTCAAGCGGCCGTACTTCTATCGGCCGCGCTTCAATCGTCGGCGGTGCGGCAATCGGTTTGACTTCGACCTGCGGCTCGGCCGGAACCTGCGCAACCGGCGGTGCGACCACGGGCGGCGTAGCGGGCTTCGCTACAGCCGATGGCGGCAGCGCCGGCGATGGCACACCCGGTTTGCGATCAGCAATCGGCGCCGGCACACTGCTTGCGCAAGCGCCAATCACCAAGCCAATCATGCATACGACAGCAACGCGCAATCCCACGACAACGTTCATCACTATTCTCTCCCCGTCCGCAGTGGCACAAAGCGGACCAGATCCAATTTTCGCTCGGTAAACCCGGTAGCGGTACGCTCGACGACGATGAGTTGTTGTGAAGTGGTGCCCACCGGCAAGACCATGCGTGCACCGACATTCAGTTGTTCAGCCAACTCTCGTGGCATCGATGCCGCGGCGGCGGCCACCACGATGCCATCAAAAGGCGCTGCCTCAGCCAGCCCGAATTGACCATCACCATGCTTGAGCCGAAGATTAGGCAAGCGTAACGGACGCAAGTTCGCGCGCGCGCGTTCCAGTAAAGCTTTGATACGCTCAATCGAGAAAACCTCACGCGCAATCGCGGCCAAAACAGCCGCCTGATAGCCACATCCGGTGCCGACCTCCAAAACACGCATAACCGGATTCCCGCCGCGTAGGGCTTCCAGCATTTTCGCCACCACATAGGGTTGCGAAATCGTCTGCTCGAAGCCAATTGGCAGAGCCACATCCTCATAGGCGCGCGATGCCAGCGCTTCATCGACGAACAGATGACGCGGCACGCGTGCCATGGCATCGAGGACGATCTGATCGGTAATGCCTTTTTCGCGCAAGCGCACGATCATGCGATCACGCGTGCGCTGCGAAGTCATACCAATGCCGGCGCCTGACTCCCCGCTTGGCCCCTTCGCAAATGGCTTGGCGGTCATCGTGCCAACCACTCCCGCACCAGCGGCAACTGCTCACGATGCGTGAGATCGATCTGCAAGGGCGTCACCGATACGCGCCCGGCGGCCACCGCATAGAAGTCGGTGCCCGGACCCGCATCGGCGGCAGGACCCGCCGCGCCCACCCAGTACAGCGTCTCGTTGCGTGGGCTGGTGGTCTTGATAACGGGTTCAGCCTTGTGGCGCTTGCCAAGGCGCGTCACTTCCGGTGCGCCGAATGTCTCGTAGTGGGCCGCCGGGATGTTGACGTTGAGCAACACGGGTTCGCGCGGCTGCTCGCGTTGAAACCGCTCGATCAATTCGCGCACCATGCGGGCGGCACCAGGCAAATACTGCGTTGAACGAGTGGCAAGGGATACCGCAACCGACGGAATGCCGAGCAGATAGCCTTCCGTGGCCGCGGCGACGGTACCGGAATAAAGCGTGTCATCCCCCATGTTCTGACCGAGATTGATCCCCGAGACGACCATATCCGGCAATTCTGACAAAAACCCGGTCACCGCAAGATGCACGCAATCGGTGGGCGTGCCATTGACACAGTAGAACCCATTGTCGGTACGGCGAATGGTGAGCGGACGATCGAGCGTCAGCGAATTGGAGGCGCCGCTGCGATCCCGCTCGGGCGCGACGACGGTGACTTCGGCAATCGTCGACAGCGCCTCGACCAGTGCATGAATGCCGGGTGCGAAATAGCCATCGTCGTTGCTTACCAGGATGCGCATTGTTTTATACCTTCGTTGCCCGCTGCGCGGGCTTGTTCTTCTCGATACCCGGATTATAGGAGGCGATTGGCGATTTCCTCCAGTTGGACTTGAGTTCGCGGCAGATGCGGCCTCATTTCGAATTAGTTTGTGGGTTGAACGCCGTGATATCCATTCGAGACGACGAGATTCTCTATAATCGCGTCTTTGCGAAGCATGCGCTGTGCATGTTTCGCCCCCGCCGCTTTAGCTCAGTGGTAGAGCAACCGCCTTGTAAGCGGTAGGTCGTCTGTTCAATCCAGACAAGCGGCACCAGATTTTGTTGTATCCATTCGCCACTTAAGCGGCCAAAGCCGCAGACCCGGAACCCATGGCCCAATACGCCTACACGATGCGTCGCGTGAGCAAGGTTGTCCCGCCCAAGCGCACCATCATCAAGAACATATCGCTCAATTTTTTCCCCGGCGCCAAGATCGGTGTCTTGGGGCTCAACGGCTCCGGCAAATCGAGTCTGCTGCGCATTATGGCGGGGATCGATAAGCAGTTTGACGGCGAAGCGATCCCGCATCCGAACATGCGCATCGGCATGCTCTCGCAGGAGCCCGAACTCGATCCGGACAAGGATGTCCGCGGCAATGTCGAAGAAGGCGTCGCCGGCATTCTTGACCTCATCAATCGCTTCAATGCGATCAGCGATAAATTTGCCGAACCGCTTGACGATGAGGAAATGAACAAGCTGCTCGAAGAGCAAGGCGATCTGCAAGCCAAGATCGACGCGGTGCAGGGCTGGGAGATCGAGCGCCGCCTCAATATCGCGGCCGATTCGCTGCGGCTGCCGCCCTGGGATGCCAAGGTCGATAAGCTTTCGGGCGGCGAACGCCGGCGCGTTGCGCTATGCCGCCTGTTGCTGTCGGAACCGGACATGCTGCTGCTCGATGAGCCGACCAATCACCTCGATGCGCTGTCCGTCCAGTGGCTCGAACAATTCCTGGAGCGCTATCCGGGCACGGTCATCGCGGTCACCCATGATCGGTACTTCCTCGACAACGTGGCCGGCTGGATTCTCGAACTCGATCGCGGCCATGGCATTCCATGGGAAGGCAACTACTCCTCATGGCTCGAACAAAAGGAGCAGCGCCTCGCCGTGGAAGCCAAGCAGGAAGCTTCGCTCATGAAAGCGATGCAGCAGGAGTTGGAATGGGTGCGGACCAATCCGAAAGCAAGGCAAGCGAAGAGCAAGGCACGGCTTGCGCGCTTCGATGAGCTCGCCTCCACCGAATTCCAGGCGCGCAATGAAACCAATGAGATCTACATTCCGCCCGGCCCCCGCCTGGGTGGCCTCGTCATTGAAGCGACCAGTCTAAAAAAGGCATTCGGCAACAAGCTGTTGTTCGACGGCTTGTCGTTCAAGCTGCCACCGGGTGGCATCGTCGGTGTTATCGGCCCCAATGGCGCTGGCAAGACCACCTTGTTTCGCATGCTGACCGGTCAGGAAAAACCCGATGGCGGCGAGCTGCGGCATGGCGATACGGTGAAGCTTTCCTATGTCGACCAAAGTCGCGATTCACTCGATGATTCGAAAACCGTCTTCGAAGAAATTTCGGGCGGCTCCGACATGATCCAGGTCGGCAACTACCAAACGCCGAGCCGGGGCTATGTTGGTCGCTTCAATTTCAAGGGTGGCGATCAGCAAAAGCTGGTCGGCGAGTTATCGGGCGGTGAACGCAATCGCGTGCATCTGGCCAAGCTGTTGAAGAATGGCGGCAATGTGTTGCTGCTCGATGAGCCAACCAACGACCTCGATGTGGAAACCCTGCGCGCGCTCGAACAGGCGTTGCTCGATTTCCCGGGCTGCGCGGTAGTGATTTCCCATGATCGCTGGTTCCTCGATCGCATCGCCACCCACATTCTCGCGTTCGAAGGCGACAGCCAAGTGGTGTGGTTCGAAGGCAACTACGACGATTACCTCGTCGATCGGCGCAAGCGCCTGGGCGATGACGCCGACAAGCCGCAGCGCATCCGCTATCGGCCGTTGATGACGTAGCGCAGGGCGTCGACTTAACGCTAGCAATTCGTTGAAAAGAGCCCGTCACTCCCGCGCGGGCGGGAGTCCAGAATCTTGGCCGCTGGGGGCAACGAGCACCCGCTGGATTCCCGCCGGCGCGGGAATGACGTTGCTATTTGAATTCGCGCGGATTTCAACGAGACGCTAGAGTCGTTCCACGCGCCACGCGATTGAAGGTGCGCCCGGCATCTGGACGCGCGTGGTGCCCTGCATGGTTCCGGCGCCGATCGTGCCGTTAAAAGTTCGCGAGTCGCCGTTGACGTCGATGATCGAGAAGCGGACCGACTCGCCGCGGACGCGCGCCGCGAGCAAGGGCGATGCCTTGCCGCTACTCGTAGCAGTTCCCGACAACATCTGATAGGTCTGCTGCATCGTAATGTCGTAACGTTGATTGGCGTATTCCAATCGCCAGCGACCGTCGACCCGCGCTGGAACGATCCACAAGTAGCCCGGTGCGCTTTCCACGCGCGCCGTCTCGTCAGGCTCCCAATCGCCCATGGTGAATTGATGCGTGACGATGCGGGTACCCGGTTTGAGGGTGAGCAATTTCGGCCGCAACTTCATCGTCACCTGCGGGCCGATGTACATCGCGATGACGGTGGCGCTGGTGAGATCGGTTTCGAACAGATCCTGCCGCAAGAACGTCACGCGATTGGCCACGCCTTCGCGCGCGGCAAGACGATTCGAATAAGCGACCAGATCCGCATCGAACTCAACCCCAATCCCGCGCGCACCGAATCGTTTGGCGGCGGTGACCGGGATGCGGCCATCGCCCGACCCAAGATCGATGACGACATCGCGTAGCCCCGTATCGGCCATCTGTAGCATGCGAACGATCAATCGATCGGGCGTTGGCGCCCACACCGAGTCTTTGCCAAGCTGACCGATCTCCGGTTCATAGCCCGCGTTGATGGCATCGGTCTGCGCGCAGCCGACGAGCGCGCCCGATAATGCGAGTGCGGTGATTGCTTTGATGACGCTGATACCTCGACGCATTGCTCCCTCCAAGACCGACCGCGATCACGGTCGCACGAAAATCTCCGGATCGACCGCCGTGCCATTGAGATAGATCGTCCAATGCAGATGCGGACCGGTGACGCGGCCGGTCATGCCGGACAGGCCAAGGCGCTGGCCACGCGCGAGTTGCTCGCCGACGCGTACGCCGATCTCATCCAGATGGGCATACATCGAAATGAGGCCCTGACCATGATCGACAAACACCGTCCGCCCCGCGAAGAATAAATCGTCCGCGAAGGTCACGCTGCCGGCCGCCGTGGCGCGAATCGGTGTGCCGCGCGGGACCGCTAGATCCAATCCATTGTGCGGATTGCGTGGCTGACCGTTCAACACTCGCCGCAACCCAAAGCGGTTGGAAAGCGGCGCATCGGCCGGCAGCATCAATGCGAGATCAACCGAATCGCTCGGTGCCCAGTGGGTGCGCACTTTCGTGATCACTTCTTGTTCACGAACGATTCGCTTCATATCTTCAGGCGGCGGATCGACCTTGCGATTGTCCGCAATGGTGAGCTTCTGCACCGGATATTGCTTCGCCGCGACCTCGAAGGAATGCGCGCCGGGCGAGCGCTCGCCCAATCCATCAACGTCCAGTGTCACCGGGCCGGGTTTGGTATTGAGCGGGATGCCGACAATCGCCATCCATCCCTTTGCGTCGCGCACCACGAGCACCCGGCGGCCTTGAAAACGAGCCGCAGGCGATTCGGTCGCGGACGACGGCGCATCGATCCGCACGATCGCAATGCCGCCTGGCACCGGCGTATGGACGGGCATCGCGCCCGCTGCGCCTGTCAGCAGAAAGAGAAACCAACCGATCAAACGTTGCATCCGGCCATCCGCAAAAGCGTGTGAGCGAAGAGAATACAGGAGGCTCGTTACAATGCGCGGGAAGATGTGCTGACCTAGCAGCCCATAACAGGCGCCTCCATTGAACTCGCCCCGCCGCATCACCGATCATCAGGCCTACCTGCTCCTGGTGATGACTTCGCTCTTCTGGTCGCTCAATTACATCATGGTCGCTGCCTACCGCGAGCAGATGCCACCGGTAATGATGTCGTTCTACCGGTGGCTGTTTGCGCTCATGATGCTGCTGCCGTTTGCCATGCGCGCATTGATCGACGAATGGCCGGAGATCCGCAGCCATTGGTGGCAGCTTTTCATTCTCGGCGCCTTTTCATGCGGCTTGAATTCCGCATTCGCCTATATCGGCATCCATCACACCACCGTCACCAGCGCGAGCCTATTGAGTGCGATGACGCCGATTCTCACGATCCTGTTGGCGATTCCACTGGCCCATGAACGGCTGTCACCGGGCCGCCTGGCAGGCGTGATGACCTCCTTTTTGGGGGTGATTTGTATCGTGACCAAAGGGGAACTCGCAACCCTCCTGGAATTCCGCTTAAGCCCGGGCGATTTGTCGATCATCCTCGCCTGCGCGATCTGGGGCGTGTTCACCAACCTGCTGCGTCGGTGGTCGGCCCATTTGTCGCAGATGGCCTCGCTTGCCACGATGATGATTGGCGGCGTTATCTCGCTGCTTCCGATGCTTGCGATCGAAGCGGTCGTGACCGGTCCGGCACAGTGGAGCACGGGGTTGCTGGTGTCGCTGCTCGTCCTCGCGCTCTTTCCGTCCCTCATCGCCAATCTATTTTGGAACCGCGCGGTGTTGGCGGTCGGACCGGGGCGTGCTTCGGCGTTTGGCTATTTGCTACCGGTGTTCTCAGTCACCGCAGCCGTACTATTGCTGGGCGAAAAGCTCTATGCCTTCCATTGGTTTGGCGCGGCCTTGATCTTTCTTGGTATTGCGCTTGCCACGCGGGCGCGCTAGCGCCACTACAACGGCAGCACGAGCAAGGTATCGATCGCGCGCGAATCGTAGGTCACCTGATGCTGCTGGAACAGCGCAATGCCACCCTCGAACAACACCTTGTCTTGATATTGGCCACACGCGAACAGCGTCATTGAACCATCATGATCCATGATGCGGATCACGGTGTAGTTCGCGCGCACATCGTAGATGCCGTTTGACACACCGATCACCTGCACGCCGGTCACCGCATGCCGGTAATGATGCGGTTCATAGACATTGGCCACCCGCATCGAGGTGATGCGATCGCGCAACTGCGCGCGCGATTTGGTGTGGATGAGCGCCACCGGCAGTCCGCGATCGATATTGAAGCGCGACGCCACGCGGTACTCGCCTCGCTCGACCAACAACTCAGCGAGCGATTCCAGTCGGCCTTCATCGATCACGCGCGCCCATTCGTATAGCAGGAACTCAATCGCACGCAGGGTCTTTTCATCGATCGGGGCCATCTCACAATCCCATATCGAGACGGTAGGCATGCCAGAAATTGCGCAGACCTCGCTCGGACAGTTTCGAGCTGCCGCCGCTGTCGAGATCCTTGCCGCCCATTTGCATGATCGATGCGTCCTCGAGCGAACCACCGGTGGCGCGGCGAATCATGTTGCAGACGGCTGCGTCTTCCATCGAGACGAGCCCAGCGGAGCCCACCAGATTGGTTTGCATCAGGCGCATCTCATGCATCGCGGGCGTGTCATTTTCAAAACCAAAATACGTCCAGTGCAAATCACAGCTAAGTGGACCGTTCGGCACCAATTGGCGTGTCGCCATGCTGTTGCCGATCTGATGCAGCACGAATGTGGGATACGCCGAGAGAATCTGAATGCTCACGCCATCGCCGATTTCGTCTTCCCATTTGAGCAGCGTGGTGTCTTCGAGCCGGTACTTCTCATTATGCGAGCGCAGGTTGGTTGCGGTTTCCTGGTAGTCACTGGTGACCTTCTCGGTGCCAGGCTTGGTATAGAAGTACTGATGCCTGCCGCTCGCATCGATAAACATCTTCGATTCCTGCGATTGGCGCGACATGCCAAAGGTGCCGTAGAACGAATGCAGGATGTTGGCGTGGTACGAATCACGCGGATTCTCGTGGTAGTTCTTCCAGTTCGCGTTGATCCGCTGCGTGTCGTAGCCGAGAATCTTGATCGGCTTTCGAATGACGCGGCGAATGCCATTGCCGATCTCGCCCAGCCATTCGGCAAGCGGCGCGATGGTGTCGTCGTAGGTGGCGAAGACCAGGCCACAGAAGGTTTCACAACGCAGTTTTTTGAGACCGTGATCGGCCAACCGGAAATCCGCTGGCAAACCGCCCTCGCCTTTCAAGCCGCGCCGAAACGCCGCCGATTTGAGATTGCCTTTGAGGTCGTAGATCCAGGCGTGGTAGACGCAGTACAGCTCATCGACCTTGCCCATCTCCTTCATGCAGACGAGATTGCCGCGATGCGCGCAGCGATTGAGCATCGCGCGCAACTGCCCTTCTTCATCGCGCACCATGAGGACCGGCGAATCGCCGATGCGGGTGCTCTTGAATGAGCCGGGTTCTGGCACCTCGGCGTCATGGCCGATGAAATGCCATGCTGACCCGCGAAAGATGCGCTCCTGCTCGCGCGCGTAGTTCTCCGCGTCATGAAAAACCCAATAGGGCGCGCGACTGGTCCCTTCCGCTGGCCACTCTCGTTGCTGCGTTGCTACTGCCGACATTGCCTTCTCCAAAGATCATTCCGGTGACTTTACCATCGTGTCTGCATGACGGGACAGCGCCCAGGCAACATGCTCGCGTACCAAGGGCGATGGATCGTCCACTCGGGCACGCAACGCCTGCCGCACCGCATCGTTTACAGGTGCGTTGCCAAGACCGACCGCGAGATTGCGAAGCCACCGCTCGTAGCCGATCCGGTAGATCGCTGAGCCGGCCATCCGTGCTTCGAATTCGGCGTCAGTCCAGGCGAAGAGTTCCACCAAGGTGGCCGCATCGAGACCATGGCGCACTTTGAAATCCGGCTCGGTAGACACACGCGCAAACGAGTTCCACGGACATACGATCTGACAATCATCGCAGCCATAGACGCGATTGCCGATCAAGGGTCGCAGCTCGATCGGAATGCTCTCCTTAAGCTCGATGGTGAGATAGGCGATGCAGCGCCTAGCGTCCAGTCGATAGGGTGCGGTGATCGCACCGGTGGGACACGCCTCGATGCACTTCGTGCAAGTGCCGCAATGCTCAGAGACCGGCGCATCCAGCGGCAGCGGCAAATCGACATAGATTTCGCCGAGAAAAAAATACGAACCGGCCTCGCGCGACAAGAGCAGCGTGTGTTTGCCCCGCCAGCCGATGCCCGCATTCTTCGCAAGTTCCACTTCCATCACCGGTGCTGAATCGGTGAATACGCGATAGCCATAGGGGCCGATCTCGCGCTCGATCTGCGTTGCCAATCGCTGCAAGCGCTGGCGCAGCACCTTGTGATAATCGCGTCCGAGCGCATAGCGCGCGATGAACGCCCGCTCGCCATCGGCCAGCACCGCTTGAGCAGGCAATGCCTCGGGCAGATAGTCCATGCGCGCCGAGATCACGCGGATCGCACCGGGCACGAGTTCCGCTGGGCGCGAGCGGCACGTCCCATGTCGCTCCATATAATCCATCGTGCCATGGCAACCGGCAGCGAGCCATGCGATCAGTCCGGCTTCGGCATCATGCAGATCCACATCGGCAATGCCGACCGCCTGAAAGCCCGCATCGCGGCCCCATGCTTTGATCGATGCCGCAAGCGACGTAAGATCGATATCGGCGCGATTCGATGCAGAATCGATCAAGACTGTCCTTGCTGTGCTGTTATCAAACCAATCACTTTACTCTCCACCATGCCCCTGCATCTTCCCGACGAATCGGCCACCCGCGCGCTTGGTGCCGCGCTCGCCCCATTCATCGAGCCAGGATGCATCATCTATCTGTCAGGCCAATTGGGCGGTGGCAAGACTACCTTCGTGCGCGGCTTGCTCGCAGGCTTTGGCCACACCGACAAAGTGAAGAGTCCGACCTTCAGCCTGGTTGAACCTTACGTGCTTTCTAGGTTAAACTTTTATCACTTTGATTTGTATAGAATCAAAACCCCGGAAGAATGGGATGACAGTGGTTTTCGCGAGTACTTTGATGGTCAGTCGATATCACTCATCGAATGGCCGGAAAAAGCCCTCGCACGCTTACCCGGCGCCGACCTGTGGCTGACTTTCACCGTTACCCAAACGGGCCGTGACGTCTCCATCGAAGCACCAACAGAACGAGGCCATCGGTGTCGCCTGCAACTCGAACGCAGTCTTCCTCCCAACGTGTCATGCGCTTCCTAAGCGCGTGGGCACTGCTCGTCGCGCTTTGTGCGTGGGCATGGCCGTCCCATGCCATGGAAATCGTGAAAGCGGTGCGCGCATGGCCGGCCCAGGAATACACGCGCGTCACGATTGAATCGCATAGTCCGATCGCCTATACGATGAGTTCGATCGCCGATCCGGATCGCTTGATCCTCGATCTGTCGAATGTCGATCTTGCCAGTCTCAGGCGTGAGATCGACGGCAAAATTCTGGTCGAAGATCCCTATATTCGCGCGGTGCGAACCGGCCAGTTCAAACCCGATGTCGTGCGCGTCGTGCTGGACCTCAAAACAGCCGTAAAGCCGCTGGTGTTTTCCTTGAAGCCGGTCGCGGACTACGGGCATCGGCTGGTCATCGATATCTTTCCATTGAATCCCCCCGATCCGCTGCTTGCGCTCTTGAATAAGACTGAGCAGCGTTTCGATCTGCCGGCGAGCGAGCCGAAGAACCCAACGCCTGTGCCACCGCAAGCTCCGACGCCGGGTCCACGTGCGGACGCCCCCGCGCCGCCATCCGAAGCGCCTCTCGCCAAGCCCGATATGAAGGCGCGCGAGACCACCGCGCCGGCCAAAGGCAGCACGAAGGCGCTGCCATCGCGAACATTCACGGTTGTCATCGACGCGGGGCATGGCGGCGAAGATCCCGGTGCACGGGGCGCGAGCGGCACCTGGGAAAAGAATGTGACGCTCGCGATCGCCAAGCGCTTGGCCGCGATCATTTCCGCCGAACCGAACATGCGCGCGGTGCTGACGCGCGATGACGATTATTTTGTGCCGCTGCAAGCGCGCGTCGACAAGGCGCGCCGCGTGCGCGGCGACTTGTTCGTCTCGATCCATGCCGATGCATTCGTGCATCCGAATGCGCGCGGCTCGTCCGTTTTTGCGTTATCGGAGCGCGGCGCGACCAGCGTGGCCGCCAACTGGCTTGCCAAACGAGAAAATGATGCGGACCTCGTGGGTGGCGTGAGTCTTGGCAGCAAGGATCGCCATCTTGCGCAGACGCTGCTCGATTTGTCGCAAACCGCAACGATCAACGACAGCCTGAAGCTTGGCCGCTCGGTATTGCGCGAAATCGGTGGCATCAACACGCTGCACAAGCAGCATGTCGAGCAGGCCGGCTTCGCCGTGCTCAAGGCACCCGATATTCCCTCGATTCTCGTTGAGACCGCGTTCATCACCAATCCGGATGAAGAACGCAAGCTGAGCGACAACGGGCATCAAGACCGCATGGCACGGGCGATTGTGAGCGGCATCAAACGCTATGTCGCGGCCACACCGGGCGGCAATCGCTCGACGCTTGCCGCGGTTCCATCACCGCATGCAACGATCAGTAGCTTCGCGGCATGCCAAGCACGTGCTCGCCGATGTAGCTAAGAATCAGGTTGGTGGAGATCGGCGCGATCTGCATCAAGCGGCATTCGCGCCACTTGCGTTCGACATCGAACTCGCGCGCCACGGCGAATCCACCATGCGTTTGCATGCAGGCTTCGGCGGCATTCCAGGCGGCATCGGCCGCCAGCAGCTTGCCGATGTTCGCTTCTTCGCCGCACGGCTTCCCCGCCTCGAATAGCGCGGAGCCGGTTCGCACCATCAGGTCGGCCGCTTTCCATTCCGCATAAGACCGCGCAATCGGAAACTGCACGCCCTGGTTCTGGCCGATCGGCCGATTGAAGACCACGCGTTGCTTCGAGTATTCCACCGATTTATTGATAAAGAATCGCGCATCGCCCAATGATTCATGGGCAACCAGAATGCGTTCGGCATTCATGCCATCGAGAATGTAGCGAAATCCTCGATTCTCTTCACCGATCAGATTTTCAACCGGCACGCGCAACTTGTCGAAGAAGACCTCGTTGGTCTGGTGATTCACCATGGTATCGATGCGACGCAAGGTGAGGCCCTTGCCGATCGCCTCGCGCATATCGACCAGAAACACCGACAGGCCATCGGAGCGGCTGGTGCATTCTTCGAGCGCCTTGGTGCGCGCGAGCAACAACATCAGATCGGACTTGTGCGCGCGGCTGGTCCAGATCTTCTGGCCGTTGACGACGTAATGGTTGCCATCGCGCACCGCGCGTGTCTTCAATCGCGTGGTATCAGACCCGGTCGTGGGTTCCGACACACCGAAGGCCTGCAGACGCAACTTGCCATTGGCGATACCGGGCAAATAACGGCGCTTCTGATCGGCATTGCCATGCCGAAGCACGGTCCCCATGATGTACATCTGCGCATGGCAGGCCGCCGCATTGCAACCCGAGGCATGGATCTCCTCGAGAATCACGCCGGCCGCACGCACCGGTAATCCTGACCCGCCATACTCTTCCGGAATCAGCGCGGCGAGATAGCCGCTTTCGGTAAGTGCCTGCACGAACTCTTCGGCGTACTCATCGCCGTCTTCGAGTTTGCGCCAATACGCCGCCGGAAAATTCTTGCAAATGGCGCGGATCGCATCGCGAATCTCACGATGATCATCGCCAAACGGAATGGAAATCAACGCCGCATCGTTCGCCACTCATCGCCCCTTGAAATTCGGTTTGCGTTTTTCGTTGAAGGCGCGCACGCCCTCATGACGGTCTTCGGTACTAATCATGCGTTCATACGCCTGTACTTCGAAAACGATGGCCGAGTGAATGTCCATCTGCATGCCATAGTCGATCGATTTTTTCGCCTGCCGCACCGAGAGCGGTGCGTTCTCGCAGATTCGTTCGGCGGTGGCAAGTACCGCTGGCAAGAGCTCAGCCGGCTCGCATAACTGATTGACCAAACCCCATTCATAGCCTTGTTCGGCGGTGAACGGCTGCGCGGTGAGAATCAGCTCCTTGGCGCGTCGCGAACCCACCGCACGCGGCAGATTCTGCGTGCCGCAGCCACCTGGCATGATGCCCAGGCGCACTTCGGTCAACGCGAGCCGTACCCCTTTCACCGCATAGATGAAATCGCAGCAAAGCGCCATCTCGAGACCACCGCCAAACGCGGCACCATTGACCGCCGCAATCACCGGCACGCTGCAATCGATGATCGCGTAGAAGGCTTCCTCGAAAATCGCATGCTGCAAGCGCCATATTTCATCGGTCATGCCGTTGCGCTCTTTCAGATCACCACCCGCACAGAACGCTTTATCGCCCGCGCCGGTGATCACGACGCAACGCACATCGCCTGGTGTGAACTTGAGCGGCACAAAGAGTTCACGCAGCTCGCAGCCCATTTGCGTGTTGGTGGCGTTCCGCACCTCGGGCCGATTCAAGGTGACCAGCATCAGACCACCTGCCAAGTGGTCCACTTTCAGCGTTTCAAACGATTTCATTTTGGTGAATGACTCTAAAGAGTGAAGAAGCTCAGCGCAGCACTTCGCCGGTGTGCTCGCCTAATGCCGGCGGGCCTTTACGAATCTTGGGACGCTCACCATCGAAGCGGATCGGCACGCCGGCAAAGCGCATCTTGCCGTCTGGCGTCGTCTGCAGCATTTCCACGGCTTCGGTCTGCGGATGTGCGACAACCTCGTCGGTGGTTTGCAGCGGCCCGCAGGGGACGCCCGCGTGTTCGAGCAGAGCCGTCCAATGCGCACGGGTGTTGGTGGCGAGTACCTCGTCGATAAGCTGATTGATCGCTTCGCGATGCTCGACACGATCGGGATTGGTCTTGAAGCGAATGTCGATGGCCCACTCGGGATGGCCCAACACATCGACCAGTCGCCGGAACAGACTGTCATTGCCGGCCGCGATCACCATATAGCCATCGCTTGCCTGGTACGCCTTGTACGGGACGAGCATCGCAGCCTCAGTGCCGGTGCGGCGCGGCACCTTGCCGCTCGCCAAGTAATTCGCCACCGAAAAATTCATCCAGGCAAGACCGGTCTCGAAGAGCGAGGTATCGATCGTGCAGCCCTCGCCGGTCGCATCGCGTTGCCTGAGCGCAGAGAGAATGCCGATCACTGACCACATGCCAGTGGTCATATCGATAATCGAGGGCACCACGCGTACCGGCGGGCGGCCTTCTTCGCCGGTCACGCTCATCAATCCCGCGAACGCCTGGATGAGAGGATCGTAGCCGGCGTGATGACGCATCGGCCCCTTGGAGCCAAACGCACCCAGATTGCAGTACACCAGTGAGGGTTTGGCGGCGCGCAGTGTTTTTGCATCGAGGCCAAGCTTGTCGACCAGCCCTGGTCGCATGTTCTGCAACACGACATCAGCCCGCTCGGTGATAAAGCGCACCAGCGCATCGCGTTCGGCGGCGTTTTTCAAATCGAGCGCAGCCGAGAGTTTGTTTCGATTCAAGGTCTGAAAAGCAGCGCCCGCGCCATGCCAGAACGGCGGCCCCCAGGAGCGCGCATCATCGCCACCCTGTTTGGTCTCTACCTTGAGTACGGTAGCGCCTAAATCGGCAAAGACTTGCGCACCGAATGGCGCGGCAACGCTCGAGCCAAGCTCCACCATCACGAGCCCAGCGAGTGGCAATGCAACGTTTTGTTCGCCCTTGCTCATTTCGCGGGACGCATCTTGGCACGCAGGAATTCGATCGCAAGCGGCGCGACGGAGATGATCATGATGATCGCAATCACAATCGACAGATTGTCCTTCACGATAGGCACATTGCCAAAGAAGTAGCCGCCATACGCGAGGATACCGACCCAGAGGAACGAACCCACGATACTGAACAGGATGTAGTGCGGATAGAACATCTTGCCGATGCCTGCCACGAAGGGCGCGAAGGTTCGCACCAGCGGAATGAAACGCGCCATGATGACCGTCTTGCCGCCATGTTTCTCATAGAACGCATGGGTCTTGTCGAGCGCGGCTCGATTGAATAAGCGCGAATTTTCCCAGCGAAACACCTGCGGACCGAGTTTGCGCCCGATGAAGTAGTTGACGTTATCGCCGCAGAACGCCGCGATGATGATCGTGATCGCGAGCGCATGGATATTCATGTCGCTCGCCGCCCATAAGGCCCCGCCTACAAAAAGGAGTGAATCGCCAGGGAGAAACGGGGTGACGACCAGCCCGGTCTCGCAAAAAATGATCAGAAAAAAGAGCGCATACACCCAAGTGCCATATTGCGCGAGCAAGGCGGCAAGGTGTTTGTCGAGATGAACGATGATGTCCCAGAAGAAGGCGAGATATTCCATTGTCGATTCAGATCGGAGAATGGGCGCTATTGTAGCGGGCCCGGCAGCTATAATCCTGGCGCCCTTCCCATTCCAGAGCGTGTGCCGCCGTGTCTCAGTCTGCTTTCATCGAGCAACATGCAAGTGTCATGCGCGTGCGCGACGCACTGGCAGCGCATGGCATCGTTGATCGCATCGTCGTGTTGCCCGATTCGGCGCGCACCGCACAGATAGCCGCTGATGCGCTTGGCTGCAAGGTCGCGCAGATCGCCAACTCGCTGGTGTTTCGCCTGATGACATCAAATCAGGCGCTGCTCGTGCTCTCAAGCGGTGCCAAGCGCGTGGACATGAAGCGATTGGTCTCGGTCACCGCCGAACCAGTCGGCAAAGCAGACGCCACCTTCGTTCGTGACAGTACCGGCTTCGTGATCGGCGGGGTCGCACCGGTGGGACACACCCAGCCCCTGCGCCGGCTGGTCGAACGATCGCTCTTCGCGTTTGGTGAAATCTGGGCCGCGGCCGGCCATCCGCATACCGTGTTTCGCTTGACGCCGGATGAGTTGGTCCGCATCACCGGCGCCGAAATCGTCGACGTGGCCGAGACATGACGATTCGTTTGCTGCCCGATACGTTGATCAGCCAAATCGCCGCTGGGGAAGTCGTCGAACGCCCCGCCTCGGTGTTGAAGGAGTTGCTGGAGAACGCGCTCGACGCGCTCGCCCAGAGCATCAGCGTGACGCTTGCCGAAGGCGGCATCAAACTCATCCGCGTCACCGATGATGGTAGCGGCATCGCCCGCGATGAATTGGCCCTTGCGTTGGCACGCCATGCCACCAGCAAAATTGCCTCACTTGCCGATCTGGAACGTGTCGCCACGCTCGGGTTTCGTGGCGAAGCGCTGGCCTCAATTGCCTCGGTGGCACGGGTCACGATTTCCTCGCGAACAGCTGCAGCACCGCACGGCGCCACCATTCAGGCGGAAGGCGGCCCGCCCGGTGCGGTGGAACCGGCCGCGCATGGACAAGGCACGACCATTGATGTCGCCGACCTTTATTTCAATACACCGGCCCGTCGCAAGTTCCTGCGCATGGAAGCCACCGAATACGCGCACTGCGCCGAAACCTTTCATCGCATCGCGCTGGCCCGCCATGACGTCGCGATGTCGCTGCGCCACAACGGGCGTGTCACCGCACATTTCCCACGTGGCGAAGCGCTCGCGCGGGCGACCGCGATTCTCGGCGAGACTTTCGCGCAAGGTTGCCGGCCGGTCGATGAATCGATCGCAGGCCTCAGGCTCTACGGATACGCAGGCGACCCGGCGATTGGGCGTGGCAATCGCGATCACCAGTTCGTCTATGTCAATGGCCGTTTCGTGCGCGATAAATTGCTCGCGCATGCCACGCGCGACGCCTATACCGATGTTATGCATGGCGATCGCTTTCCCGCCTTCGCCTTGTTTCTCGATATCGATCCGTCGGCCGTCGATGTCAATGTGCATCCGGCAAAAACGGAGGTGCGCTTTCGCGATAGCCGCGCGGTGCATCAGTTCATTGTGCGCGCCTTGAGCAAAGCGCTTGCCGTAACCAGACGGCAGGCGCCACCAAGCGCGTTGCCTGCCAATAGTTTCGCGCCGTACCGGCCAATGCAAGGCGAGCTTGGCGTGGCTCAGCCGGTAGCCGCGTACACGGCGATGATCTCGGCGATTCGCGATCGATCCGATAACACGGCGGTGATGCTTGGCACGCCACGCCCGCCGGCCAGCGACAGCGCGACGCGTCCGCTTGGCTATGCGATCGCGCAACTGCACGGCATCTATGTGCTGGCGCAGAACGAAGTGGGATTGGTGCTGGTCGACATGCATGCGGCGCATGAACGAATCCTCTATGAAAAATTGAAGACGACGCTCGCCCAACAGAAAGTGACCGCTCAATCGCTATTGATTCCGATTACGTTTACCGCCGATCCGCTCGAAGTGGCCGCTGCCGAAGAACATCGCGAAGCGCTGGCATCGATTGGCCTGGAGATCGCACCGGTCTCGCCGACGACGCTGGTGGTGCGTGGCGCGCCAGCGCTGGTGATCGATGGCGACGTTCCAGCCCTCGCGCGTGCATTGCTGCAAGACATTCGCGATTACGGCATTTCGCACGTACTGAATCAACGGCAAGACGAACTGCTTTCCACCATGGCCTGTCATGGTGCGGTACGCGCGAACCGGCAGTTGTCGATCGCGGAAATGAATGCGCTGCTGCGCGAAATGGAAGAAACCGAACGCGCGGGCAACTGCAATCATGGCCGGCCGACCTGGTATCAGATGTCGATGGCCGATCTTGATCGGTTGTTCATGCGTGGTCGCTAAACAATTCCCGCATGCAATAGCCCTCCTTGGCCCGACCGCCAGCGGCAAATCGCAACTTGCGATGACGATTGCAAAGCACTATCCGGTCGAGATCATCTCGGTTGATTCCGCACAGGTGTTTCGCGATATGCAGGTGGGGACCGCTAAACCCACACAGATGGAGCGCGACGCCGTGGCCCACCATCTGATCGATATCATCGACCCAACCGAAAGCTATTCCGCGGCACGGTTTCGCACCGACGCATTGCGCTTAATCACCGATATCCAGAGCCGCCAAAAACTGCCATTGCTGGTTGGCGGCACGATGCTCTACATCAAGGCATTGCGGGAGGGACTCTCGCCCCTGCCGGGTGCGAACGCAGCGGTACGAGCAGCGATCGACGAAGAGGCTGCGCGCCTGGGATGGCCTGCGTTGCATGCCGAACTCGCTAGCGTCGATCCAACCACCGCGTCTCGCCTATCGCCGAATGACGCGCAGCGCATTCAACGTGCATTGGAAGTCTTTCGAGTCAGCGGAACGGCCATGTCCGCACATTTCAGCCGCGCGACGATCGATGCACCGGCAATCGCGCTCGACGTCCTCGCGTTGATCCCGCCCGACCGCTCCGTACTTCACCAACGCATCGCCACACGATTCGATCGCATGCTCGCAGAAGGCCTGATTGATGAAGTGCAGCACCTGCGTGCAACCTATTTCCTGCATGCCGACCTGCCCTCCATGCGCGCGGTCGGCTACCGTCAGGCGTGGATGTTCCTGGAAGGCGCGATTGATCGATCGACGCTTCGTGAGCAAGGCATCGCCGCGACACGCCAGCTTGCCAAGCGCCAACTCACATGGCTTCGAAGCATGGCCGACGTGACGACGCTGGATTGCTTTTCGACGGAATTGGAGGCGGCGGCGCTCCGACTGATTGAGGTGCGGGTGGGCAAGCGGGGCTAATTCGAATGTGCGTCAGCGACCTTTCGCCTGAGCAATCCAATGGCTGCGCCATTACTGCACCGGCTCCAGGCCATTTTCCTTCCACACTGCGGCGGCGCCGGGCGTGGTGAGAAACTTTAGTAGCGCACGCCCCGCTTGCTCTTCCTTGGCATGGGTGCTCACAGCGCCGGTAAACAACAGCCAGTGGTTGATCTCGGGAGGGAGATAGCCCAACCATTCGATATTGGGGGTACCGATCAAGGGCGGCAGGCCGGTCACCGCGAAATCCACCTCGCCACGCGACAACAATTGCGCCGAGACACCGGGACCGCCTGAGCGGATTTTTGGCCGCACCTGCTCGGCAACCCCCAAGCGTTCGATGAGGCCGGCGAAGTAGCGCCCACTGCTGCCCTCCCCGGAGGTGGCGATCGACTTGGCGTCGATGAGGGCACGCCTGAACGCGGCAACCGTACTGAAGTCCGGCCGCGGCGCGCCCTGTCGCACGGCGACCCCAATGCCGATGCGACCCAGCACCGTTCGCGTTGCGGCGGTCACTTTGCCCTGTTTCACCAACTCGTCGACGTCATACGAGAGGACGATGACATCGAAGGACTCGCCCGCATCGATGCGCTTGATCAAGTCGGGCGGCAGTCCATACTCGCCAATAACCTTGTGGCCGGTCGCGCGCTCGAATTGTGGGACAAGCGTCGCAAGCGAGCGGCGCGATGCGCCAGTGAACAACGCTTTGATCTCGGCCGCGAACGACGCTTCGCTCACGAGCAATAACATTCCAAAGGTTCCCGCCAGTATTCGCGTTTTCATTTGCTCTCCTTTGATATTGCGCGCTAGCGCCCGCGCGGCACACCTTCCCGACGTGGGTCCGCAGCGCCCAACCAGCCATCGGCATGACGCTGGATGCCATGCAGTCCACTTGGCATGTCGATGATTTGCACGGTATGGCCCAGTTGCTCAAGGCCATCGCGCAAACGGACAGCGGAGGTGCCCTGCTCGAGTTCGGTCGCGTTGTTGCGGCTGCCGGAATGCGGCAGATCGAAGGCCGCTTGCAGGTCAAGGCCCCAGTCGAGTGTGGCGACCAAGGCACGCGCCACGAAGTTGATGATCCATGCGCCGCCCGGTGAGCCGAGCATCAACACGAGGCGCCCCTCACGATCGAACACCATCGTCGGCGCCATCGAGCTACGCGGTCGCTTGCCGCCCTCGACGCGATTGGCCACACGATTGCCTGCTTCTTCTGGAGCGAACGCAAAATCGGTGAGCTGGTTGTTCAAGAGGAAGCCGCGTGTCATGAGTCGCGCACCGAACGCATTCTCGATCGATGCACTCAATGCCACCGCGTTGCCCTCGGCGTCGATCACCGACAGGTGCGTGGTGGAAGGCGTCTCGTCCGCATCCACCCGCTTGCGCTCAAGATTGGCAAGTTGCCCCGCCTGCGCGCGGCCCATCGAACGACGCGGATCAATCAGCGCAGAACGTTGCGCGAGATACGCAGGGGCCAACAACTGCTCGACCGGCATCGTCACGAACGCCGGATCGGCAATATAGGCATTGCGATCGGCATAGCCAAGCCGCCCCGCCTCGGCAAAAAGATGCGCGGCCATCAACGATTCGGGCGCGAGCGCAGCGATATTGCGATTTTCAAGCAGCTTCAGAATCTGCAGGACGGTGACGCCACCCGCGCTGGGCGGTGGCATGCCGCAGACTCGCCACGCGCGATACGGCGCACAAAGTGGGGCGCGCTCAACGGGGCGGTAACTCTCCAGATCCACGGCGCTCAACCGCCCCGGATTGGTTGGATGATTGCGCACGGTACTCACGATGTCGCGGGCGATCGGGCCCGCGCGAAGCGCCTGCGCCCCTTCTGCCGCGATGGCCCGCAGCGTTGCAGCGAGCGTGCGATTTTGCAGACGCGCACCGACTGGCAATGGCTGACCGGATTCAGTAAAGAAGAGCATGCGCGCGCTCGGATCGTCCCGCAAAAAGCTATCGCGTGTGACGAGCGCGTGAAGGCGCGGCGATACTGCAAAGCCATGCTCGGCATGGTCGATCGCTTTGGCGAACAAGCTTTGCCAAGCGTGTTTGCCCTGCAATGCGCGATGCGCCATTTCGAGCATCGGCACCAGTCCTGGCGCGCCCACCGCACGGCCGCCGACCACGGCGGAAAAAAATCGCAGCGGCTTGCCTTCGGCATCGAGGAAGAGATTCGCGGTCGCTTCCTTTGGGGCCGTCTCACGGCCATCGAAGACTCGCAGCTTCTTGTCGCGCGCCGAGTAATGCAAGAGGAAACCACCGCCGCCAATGCCGGAAGACTGCGGCTCCACCACATTGAGCACCATGAGCGCGGCAATCGCCGCGTCGATCGCCAAACCGCCCCGCTCTAAGACGGCGAATCCCGCTTCGGAGGCGAGCGGATGGGCGGCGACAACCATGTGGCGCTTGGCCACGACCGGCTCTCGCTTGATGCGCGTGGTCGCCGCTTCCGGAACAACCTGCGCGACGCATACGATCGGGATCAACGATGCGAGCAAGGCGATCGCAGCATGGCGCGCAAACAAAAAGGGGCAGCCGCGGCCGCCCCTTCCGGATACACCAGGCATCGTATTACTTGGTGCCATTGATCTCCGCCGCGCGACGGCTGCGGTGATGCTCCACCGTGCCGTCGATAACGAAGTCGGTCTTCATGATCGTTACGCGACTGACCGCTTCACCCTCGCGCTGCAACGCTGCGACGGCGACCGGAGCGTGCTGCGACTCGCTCACCGAGGCGTAGATCGCAACCGGCGCAGGCACCGCTTCGGAGGTCTTTTGATGGCCGCCACCAGGGATGAGCGGGACAATGAGGAGCGCGACGATGTTGATGATCTTGATCAATGGATTGACCGCAGGACCGGCGGTGTCCTTGTAGGGATCGCCAACCGTATCGCCTGTCACCGCGGCTTTGTGGGCTTCTGATCCCTTGCCGCCATGATGATCATCTTCGATGTATTTCTTGGCGTTGTCCCACGCGCCGCCACCGGTCGTCATCGAGATTGCAACGAATAGGCCAGTAATGATGGTTCCCATCAGCACGCCACCGAGTGCCTGCGGTCCGAGGATGAGGCCAACCGCGATCGGCACCAGCACCGGAAGCAGCGAGGGCACGATCATTTCTTTAATCGCGGACTTGGTGAGCATGTCCACCGCGCGCGAGTAATCGGGCTTCGCCGTGCCCGCCATGATCCCGGGAATTTCCTTGAACTGGCGGCGCACTTCGACGACCACCGCACCGGCCGATCGTCCGACCGCTTGCATCGCCATCGCACCGAACAGGTAGGGCACCATGCCACCGATGAACAGTCCCACGATCACCATCGGATTCGACAAATCGAAGGTCACATGATGGCCCGCGATTTCGAGCGCATGGGTGTAGTCAGCGAACAGCACCAACGCGGCGAGGCCGGCTGAGCCGATGGCGTAACCCTTGGTGACCGCTTTGGTCGTATTGCCGACCGCATCGAGCGGATCGGTAATCGCGCGCACCGAATCGGGCAGATCGGCCATCTCGGCGATGCCACCAGCGTTATCGGTGATCGGACCATAGGCGTCCAGCGCAACGATGATGCCGGTCAGCGACAACATCGAGGTCGCCGCAATGGCGATCCCGTAGAGGCCCGCCAGATGGTACGAGGCGAGGATGGCCGCGCACACCATGAGCACCGGCCAGGCGGTGGACTTCATCGAGATCGCGAGGCCGGCGATGATGTTGGTGCCATGACCGGTCGTGGAGGCCTGCGCAACATCCTGCACCGGCTTGTACTGGGTACCGGTGTAGTACTCGGTCACCCAGACGATGAACCCGGTCAACACCAGACCGACCACCGTGGTGCCAAACAGATGCATCGTCGTCACGGTTTTCGGTGCGCCCCAGACTTCGAGCGGCACGTCTTTCAACACTGCGCCCATCATGTAATCGGTGACGAAGTAGAAGGCCACCAGTGAGATGACGCCTGCCACAATGAGCCCCTTGTACAAGGCGCCCATGATGTTCTTATCACTCCCTGTCTTGACGAACAGTACGCCAATGACGGATGCGATAATCGAGACCCCGCCGATCACCAGCGGATAGACGACCGCGGCATCTCCAACGGTCTTGATCATCAGCGCACCAAGAATCATCGTGGCGATCAAGGTGACCGCATAGGTTTCGAACAAGTCAGCGGCCATGCCGGCGCAATCGCCGACGTTATCGCCCACGTTGTCGGCAATGACCGCGGGATTGCGCGGATCATCCTCGGGAATCCCGGCCTCGACCTTACCCACCAGATCAGCTCCCACATCGGCGCCCTTGGTGAAGATGCCGCCGCCAAGACGCGCGAAGATCGAAATCAGCGAGCCACCGAACGCGAGCCCTACGAGGGGTTTGATGATCTCCGACAGGGAGGCGCCATGCACGGCCGCACCCTTGAGAATCGCGTAGTAACCGGCGACACCTAGCAGGCCCAGCCCGACGACCAGCATGCCGGTGATCGCACCGCCCTTGAATGCGACATCGAGCGCTTCGCTTAGCCCCTTGCGAGCGGCTTCGGCGGTGCGCACATTCGCTTGCACCGACACATTCATGCCGATGAAGCCGGCCGCGCCGGACAACACCGCACCGATCAGGAAACCAAATGCGGTGGGCCAACCGAGACCGGGGATGATCCCCATCAGGATAAAGAGCACCACACCGACGGCGCCAATCGTCATGTACTGCCGACTCAGATAAGCCTGCGCCCCTTGCTGAATCGCCAAAGCGATTTCACGCATGCGTTCATTGCCGGCGGGCAGACCAAGAATCCAACTGCGTTGCCAAATCCCGTAAAGCAGCGCAAAGACGCCGCAAGCGAGCGCGAACCAAAGTCCGGAAGACATGGTTCCTCCTTGATTGAATTGTTGTTTAAGGGTGAAGAGAAATACGAAACGCGCGATTCTAGCAAATCACGGGGGTGCAATTCAAAACGATTTCATTCGTCCAGCAACGTAGCCTACCGCAACAAGAGAGCCCATCGCTATTGCAACGCTGCAAATGCGTTGTCGCGTATGGCTTCGACCTTACCCACCCCATCGATCCGGCGGTATTGCGGGGCATCGGGGTCGCGCGTCGCCGCCCACCCCTGGTAGTAAGCCACCAAAGGACGCGTTTGGGCGCGGTAGACATCGAGGCGCTTTCGCACCGTTTCTTCCTTGTCGTCGTCGCGCTGGACCAAGGGTTCGCCGGTCAGGTCGTCACGATCGGCAACCTTTGGGGGATTAAACCGTACGTGATAGCTCCTCCCGGAGCCAGGATGCACGCGCCGGCCGCTCATGCGCTGAATGATCTCGCGATCATCGACATCGATTTCCAGCACGAAGTCGATCGCGACGCCCGCCGCTTTCATCGCATCGGCCTGTGGAATGGTGCG
>CAMDRJ010000034.1 GCA_945906755.1 Klebsiella pneumoniae
AGTCATCGACACCGCGCTTTACGAATCGGTATTCAATGTGATGGAAAGCCTGCTGCCCGAATACAGCGTGTTCGGTGCGATTCGCGAACCGTCCGGCAGTGCGCTACCCGGCATCGCACCGACCAATGCCTACCGCTGCAAAGACGGGCGGCATGCATTGATTGCGGGCAATGGCGACGGCATCTTCAAGCGCCTGATGCATCTCATCAAACGCCCCGACTTGGCGAATGATCCGGGCCTCGCCCAAAACGATGGCCGCGCCAAACGCGCCGATGAATTGGATGCCGCGATCGGCGCCTGGGCCAGTCAACTCACGCTTGACGAAGTAACGACCGCGCTCGCCGATGCAAAGGTGCCGGCGGGCAAGATCTATTCGGTGAAGGATATCGCCGAAGATCCGCAGTACCGGGCACGCGACATGATTCTGCGCGTCGTCTCGAAAGATGGCCTCTCACTCGATGTTCCGGGCATCATGCCAAAGCTCTCGGAGACACCCGGTGCCATTCGCGAGGCCGCACCGCGGCTTGGCGAACACACCGATGAAGTGCTCGCCGCGCTTGGCATCACTGCCGAACAACGCCAAGCGATGCGAGCGCGCGGCATTATTTCGTGACTTCGAGCGTGCCGCTAGGATGCAGGCTGCAGATTTGATCGAGTGAAGAAGCGCGCATCATGCGCGCGTATTGTTGTGCCATTCGTGCCTGACCGCATTGACGTGGGAGCCCGGCGCACCGGGTCTTCGCGCCACGCCAACAGCGACTACCGCGCGCGCGCCGTCTGCAACGGCCGCACGGTCCTGCACCAATCCAATTCTCCCCGTCCGGCGAAAACCTTAAGCGGGACAACTCGTTCGCTTGCGAGCAACGCATGGATGCGCGGCAACGCAACCATCGCTGCGCGTTCCCCGGCTGCGATCAGCGCGCGGTGATTCGCGAGTGTCACCTCGGCCTGGGGTGGCAGCGTCGGTGCGATCAGCACATCGGCCTCGCGTCCTTCCTGGTTGGCGAGTGCGCGCGTCATGACCAGTGTGGTCTGGAATAGTCGATCGATCGTGGAAGATAGACGCGATTCATTTGGATCGAACACGACATCGATCGCGATCACCCGCTCAGCCCCAAGCGCACGGGCCACTCGCACCGGCAGTGGACTCACCAGGCCGCCGTCGACGTAGTCGCGTTCGCCGATTGAAGTGGGCGCGAAGACGCCCGGAACCGCAGTGGAGGCTTGTATCGCAACGGCGGCGTCGCCACCATTGAAGACCGCGACGCAGCCGCGTTGTAGATCGGTTGCGACGGCAGCAAATCGCGTCGGGAACGTTTCGATCCGCGCGCCCCGGGTGAACTGCTCAACGAACGAATGCACGAGCGGGCGACCGATCCCGAAGCGTGACGCGAGAAAGCCCGCAAACAGATCGAAGTCGATCCCCGCGGCGGCCTCTTCCATCGCGGCCACACTCATCCCTGAGGCGTACAAGCCGCCAACGATCGACCCTGCACTCGTACCGACGATCAGATCAGGGTGAATGCCGTTGGCCGCAAGCACCTTCAGCACACCCAGATGCGCGAATCCCCGCAGGCTGCCGCCCGACAGCACGAGTGCGACCTGCGGCCGTGCCACGGGTTGAACGACCGTGTGGGGTTCGGCGCCAGGAAGCGCGCGGCGGGCGGGCAGCTCAGGGCAACTGATCAACAAAGCGGCACATGCGACAGCACTCGACGCACCGATCGCGAAGGAGACGAGCGTCGTTCCGCCGAGCGGCTCCATTTACCGGCCGCTATCCAGCCCAGGCGGCAAGTCCGTGGCGAGAGCAGATCGCCATGAGTCGATCGACGTTCGGCCGATCGGGGGCGATCTCGGCATGGATGTCTTTGAACATGTCGGATGCGCCGGTTCGCGAAGTAATCGACAGCATCGCTCCACCGCCTTGCCGCCACCGGAACCAATGCTTCTCCCCGGCGGGGACATGAACCAGCGTGCCGACCGTCGCGGTGCGGGCCTCGTCATCGCCGAGGCGGAAGTCCACTTCACCTCGCATCACGAAAAATGATTCGTCCCACGGATGCGTGTGCACGATCGGGCCGCTGCCCTCCGGCCCCTCCTGGATGAAGATTTCATAGCTACCGGTCTGTTGGCCGGACGCGAGCACCGTGATGTGCTCGCCCACCACATTCAGCGGCTGGGCGTAGTCCGTTGTTCGTACGAAGAAAGGCGCAGCGTTCATGGTTGTCTCCCAGGTCAAGTCGCAGCCACACGTGCTTGCGACCGCACTATTGTTGAGGCATATTCAACATGCGTCCATCTCATTAATTTCACGCATCATGAACGATATCGAATTGGGTCGGCTTGACCTCAACCTCCTCGTTACATTCGAGGTGTTGATGACCGAGGGCAGCGTGACGCGGGCAGCCGCCCGGCTGCGACGTACGCCGTCGGCGATCAGCCATTCGCTGGCGCGCCTGCGCGAGCAGATCGGTGACCCGCTCCTTGTCAAGGTCGGCAGCGGCATGGCGCCGAGCCCGTTCGCACGAAAGCTGGTGGAAGACGTGCGGCCCATCCTGCGCAGCATCCAGCGCGTCGTCGCCCCGCCCGAGCCGTTCGATCCGGCGACCAGCACGCGGCTGTTCCGGCTCGCGATCGCGGACTTCGCGCCAACGCTGCTGCCCAAGGTGATCAGCGACGTGCAGCGGCACGCGCCGGGCGTGCGGGTGGAGTGGCTTGCGCCCAACCGGGAGACCCTGTCCGCGATCGCCGAAAGCCAGATTGATCTCGCGCTGGTGGCCTCTTCGGTCGCCACGCCCGAGGGTGTCCAACGCGTTGCTGCCGGGGATCTGCATTCCTTGACGTTCGCCCGCAAGGGACATCCGGCGATCGCGTCATGGGGTGCGGCGGCGTGGTCGCAATGGCCGCACATTCAGGTCCAACTCGGCGAAGGCGTGCGAAGCGTGGTTGAAAGCGCCGCCGACGAGCACGCTTTGCCGCGGACGATCGGTGCGTCCCTCCCGAACTTCTCGCAGATACCCGCGCTGCTCTCTCAGACCAACCTGCTCGCCACGATGACACCGCTCGTGATTGGCGACGCGATGGATCGATTCGAGCTCTGCGCGCTAGAGCCGCCGCTTCCGGTCAAGCCGACACCGTTCTCCTTCGTATGGAGCTTCCGTCTGGAGAATGATCCCGGCAGCCGGTGGCTGCGTAGTCTGGTGCACAATGCCTTCGCGGAGCTGCAACGCAGCGTCAACGTCAGAACGTCCGGCAAGAACCTCATCAAGGCGCGCCGACGAACTCGACGGCAAAGCGCCGATTAAGCCGTACCGCACGATCAGAGCTACGAGGAGTGAGGCAAGCAATGGGCATCGCAGTCATCACGGGAGCAAATCGCGGTATCGGGCTCGCGCTGGTTCGGCAGTTGCACGCGCGCGGGAAGGCTGTCGTTGCCGTCTGTAGAAGCAGCTCGCTGGAGCTTGATCGGCTTGGTATCCGGATCGAAAGCGGCATCGACCTCACGCTGCCCGAGGCTTGCGACCGGCTTGCTGCATGTTTGTCGCAGGACCCGATCGATTTGTTGATTCACAACGCAGGCGTCTTTATCGAGGACACGCTCGTTAGCGTCCGTGCGAACGACGTGCGCGCACAACTTGCGATCAACGCGCTGGCACCGTTGTTCGTCACCCAGGCGCTCATGCCGCTTCTGACCCCTGGGGCGAAGGTCGCGCTGGTTACGAGCCGCATGGGTTCCATCGGCGATAACAAATCCGGCGGCTACTACGGCTACCGCATGAGCAAGGCGGCGCTCAATGCGGCCGGCGTGTCATTGGCCCGTAACCTCGCCCCACGAGGCGTTGCCGTGGTGATCCTCCATCCAGGGGCGGTCCGCACCGGCATGACCGCCGGTCAAGGCGATCTTGAGCCCGATGAATCGGCAAAGGGCCTCCTTCGACGGATCGACGAATTGCGACTCGATACCAGCGGGCGCTTCCTGCATCAAAACGGCGACGTGCTGCCCTGGTGAGTCCGCGAAGGCGTGCAATCGAGTGTCCTCACGATTGAATTCGAACCGCAGCGCCGCTTCTGTGGAAGCGGGCAGCTGCCTATGGCGACAGGGTCGGCCGGTTAGCGAGCGCGATCCATCCAATACCCCGGTCGCCTGGACTCGTGAACGACTGCAAAGACAACTATGCCCGTGGCGTGCGGCCGGTAGACCACGAAGAACGGATAGCCTTTCACAAACACTCGTCGAGTCCTCGCAAGGTAGCTGAGGCCAGCCATGGGGAACGCAAGTGCACGCGCGGTCGCCTCTTCGATCGCCGCTCGAAACCGCTCAGCTCCGCTGGCCTGCATACTGGCGTAGAAATTGACCTCCTTAAGGAATTCGGCCTCCGCTTCCTCAAGAAACCGCGCTTGGCTCACGAGCCTGTGATGATCCGTGCCTTCGCGAAGACATCTTCCGCGGAGACAAGCTTGGCTTCGCCGCGTTCGTAGGCGAAGACCCGGCGCTCGATTTCGACAGCCCAGGCAGCCTCGACCTCTGCGATCTTTTCGTCGCGGAGCGATTCAAGCAGCGTATCAACCAACTGCGCCCGTTGCTCGGCAGACAATAAGCGCGCTTCGCGTTCCAATTCCATATAGGTCTGCGACATCTCACACCTCCAGAGGCTCACGCTCATATATTACACCCCATGGTTTGGCCCGCGGGGTCAAACACCTGGTGCGCAGGTAGCACGAGCACAGAGCGGAGGGCTATCGGCGGCGATGCGCGCGCGTGAAATTATTTCGTGACTTCGAGCGTGCCTTTCATGTTCGGATGCAGGCTGCAGATGTATTCGTACGACCCCGGATCGGCGATCGCTAGCGATCCGCTCTGGCCCTTCAGCAGCACCTCGGTCTTGCCCTTGCCCTTGATTTCGATCTGATGGGGTGAGTCATCCGCGTTGGTCCAGGTGACCGGCTTGCCCGCAGCAGTCACGGCTTTGTCAGGTCCAAACTTGAAGCCAAGAATATTCACGAGACCGGGCCCGCTCTTTGCCACTACAGCCGCGGTCGGGAAAGTCCCGGCGAGCTGCGCATGCGAGATCACATAGTCCTGTTTGGCATGCGGCTTGTGGCACTGAAAACAGCCCTGGTAATTCGCCTTCTCGTTGAGCTTGCGATCAGCAGTGAACGCTGAATACTCCCACTCGCCATTACGCCATGTGTCTGGATACTCGGCGCCCCATCCCTTTTGCTTTTCCATCACCGTGTAGCCGACCAGATTGCCTTTCAGGAAGCGGCCATTGGCATCGGTCCTTGGAACACCCTTTTCGTCTTGCTGCGCCTGGTAGATCACCAGAGTGAGGACCGTCCCGTAGGGTAGCGTCTGGCCGGCCCGAATCGCCTTGACCGCCTCTTCATTGCCATACAGTTCGCGGTACTGCTTGGAATCGTGGCGATCGACGATGGCGTAACGAACGCCTTTCTCGAAGCCTTCCGGGAACTTGATTTTTTCGGGGCCGGCATTGGCCGCGTGCATCAAGCCAATCGAACCGAACAATGCCAGGGATATTATCGAGGCAAGTTTCATGGTGTCCTCCTAAAGAACGTGCGTGAAGTAATGCGCACCTGACTATACCTCCGACCCGGCCCGTCGTGCAGCGCTAACCCCATTAAAGCCGGCGCCTCGTTCAAGGGAGGAGCCGGCCCGCGTACTGCGCCCGGTGACAATCTCTGGAGTCTCACCATGCATCTTCATTCCCGAGTCATCGGTCGCGCTGCGCGCCGACTTGTCGCTCTTTTTACCTTCGCGGCCGCATCGATCGCGGCCTTTGCGCAAGTGCAAGTGGGGCCCGGAGCGCGCCCACAGATGATCGTGAGAAACGGCGCCGATCAACCCATCCAATTGCGGACCGTCAAGATTGAGACGGAAATCACCGGAACCATCGCGCATACAACGACGGAACTGCTCTTCTACAACCCGAACCGGCGGATACTGGAAGGTGAGTTGCAATTCCCGCTTGCCGATGGCCAGACAATCGTCGCTTTCGCGATGGATGTGGATGGCAAGCTGCGCGATGCGGTACCGGTCGACAAGCCACGCGCCCAGATGGTGTTCGAAGACATCACGCGCCAAAACATCGATCCCGGACTGTTGCAGGTTACACAAGGCAACAACTTCAAGCTGCGCGTCTATCCGCTCGAACCCGAACGCGAAAAGCGGGTGCGCATTCGCACCATCGAAAGCCTGCCGCAGCTTGGCGAGCAACGCATGCTGCGATTGGCGCTCGACTTCGGGACGACGATCGACCACTTTTCGCTCGCGATCCGTGCCCCCGCCGGCGCCGCACCCGTTATCACGCGAGGCAGTATCGAGGGCATGCGCTTCGAGCAAGCGCCAGAGGGACATCGCGCGTTCGTGGAACGGCGCAATTTCAGGATCGACCAGCCGCTCGAGCTGGCGTTCGAAGCACCGGCACGTCCGTCGGTATCAGTCGGCGAACACGGCGGCAAGACGTACTTTCACGCCGAAGTTCCGGTGAGCACGGTTCGCATATCCCGTGCGGCGCCACGTGTGCTGGGCGTGATCTGGGATAGCTCCGGGTCGGCTGCATCACGCGACCGGGCACGCGAGATGGCGTTTCTGGATGCCTACCTGCAACGCGCACGCGACATCGAAGTCCGTCTGATCCGCTTGCGCGATCGCGTTGAACCCGCCGTGTCGTTTCGGATTACGCAGGGCAACTGGCAGGCACTGCGCACGGCGATCGAAGCAACACCTTATGACGGCGCGACCAATTTCGGTGCGTTCACTGCGGACGCGTCGATCGAAGAGTATCTCTTGGTGAGTGATGGCCTCGCCAATTTTGGCGAATCCACTTTCCCTGCGACGCGCATGCCGGTGCATACGATTCTCTCTGCCGTCAAAGCGGATCCGATCGCGCTTCGATTCATCGCCGATCGTAGTGGCGGGCGATTCATCGATCTGGCGCGAACCACCGCGCCGGAAGCCGCAGCGGCAATCCTCGCGAGTGAAGAGCGTATCGACACGATCGCGAGCAATGGCGCGACCGAACTGGTGACGGGTTCGCGCTTTGCCCAGCAAGGCATGCTCACGATTGCGGGTGTGTTGCGGGAACCAAGCACGGTGATCCAGGTGCGGCTGATCGGCGGCAAACAGCCACGTACGATCGACGTGCCGATCAACGCAACAGTGCGAGACAGCACCGCCGCGCCATGGCTCTGGGCTCGCACGCGGATCGGCATGCTGGAAGGCGAAGCATCCCTGCATCGCGGCGAGATCCGGCGACTCGGCCAGCAATTCGGCATGCCAACCAGTGAGACCTCGCTCATCATCCTCGATCGCGTGGCCGACTATGTGCGCTACGAGATCGAGCCACCTGCCGAGTTGCGCGCGGAATACGAACGTCTGCGTGCGACGAGTGCGCGAACCATCGCGACGCAGAAACAAGGACAGATCGATCGGATCGTCGCGATGCTGAAGGACAAAGAAGCTTGGTGGCACCGCGCATTTCCAAAACGCGATCGGCCGCAAGCGCAAGTGACCCCAAAAATAGGGATCGCGGCCCAAGAGCGCGCCGATGAGCGCCGCGAGCGCCGTTTCGTGCAAGACGACAGCGCGCGTGACGCCATGTCGCCACGGCCGTCCTCGGCGCCGGCGCTGGCTGAATCAGCGGGCACTGCGGGGCAAGGCATCGCCAATCGACGGGCCGCCGCAAGCTCCGAATCCAAGGACGCCAGCGCATCACAAGCGATCGCGATCCAACTGAAAGCGTGGTCGCCGGATGCACCCTATGCCAAGCGGCTGCGTGAGGCGCGTGCTGAAGACCTCTATCGCGTCTATCTCGATGAACGCCCAAGTTTCACCAGCAGCACGGCCTTCTTTCTCGATGCGGCAGATCTCTTCTTTAGCAAAGGGCTGTCGACCTTGGGTACGCGTGTCCTCTCGAATCTTGCCGAGATGGATCTTGAAAATCGGCATATTTTGCGCATCCTTGGACTGCGCCTGATGCAGGCCAACGAAGCCAAGCTCGCGGTCGCGATATTCAAGAAAGTGTTGGTGCTCGCCCCCGATGAACCGCAGTCGTATCGCGATCTTGGCTTGGCATTCGCGGCCGACAAGCAATATCAAGCCGCCATCGATGCGCTCTATGAAGTCGTGGAGCGACCCTGGCATGGCCGCTTTCCGGAGATCGAACTCATTGCGCTCGCCGAGTTGAATGCGATCCGCGCCACCGCAGGCGTACCGCTCGACACGCGCCGCATGGATGCGCGCCTGCTGAAGAACATGCCGCTCGATCTGCGCGTGGTGCTCGCCTGGGATGCCGACAATACCGACATCGATCTATCGGTGACCGATCCGAATGGCGAGAAGTGCTACTACGGCAATCGCTTCTCCTACCAGGGCGGTCGCCTGTCGCAGGACTTTACCGGCGGGTATGGGCCGGAAGAGTTCTCGCTGAAATTCGCCAAGCCCGGCAAATACACGGTGGAAGCGCAGTTCTACGGACACCGCCAACAGATCGTTGCGGGCGCCACCACGCTGTCGCTGCGACTCTCCACGAAATTCGGCACGACCAGTCAAACCGATAAGGCGGTGACCTTACGCCTGTCGGGTCAAAGCGAAATCGTGCAGATCGGCGAATTCGACGTGAAGTAGTGGCCGCAGAGCAGGGGCGAATCCCAATCGGCGAATACCGGATAATCTTGCGCATCAGCGAGCTTTCATAGGTGATGCGGCAATGATCGAACAATTACTCCCCAATGGTTATCAGCACTACCTCGCCGGTGGCATCTTGCTTGGTATCGCGGTGGCGTTTGCGTTCGCGATGTCAGGCTTGGTCACCGGCATGAGCACCGTGTTCAGCTCAAGTTGGTCCTACGTATCGAAGCTTTCGTTTTTTCAGCAGGAGCGTTTTGTCGCGAGCAGGAATTGGCGGATGGCGCTGGCGGTGGGCTTGGTGATCGGCGCGCTCCTCTACTTGGTAACGGCCGGGGGCGGCGTCACATTTCAGACCAGCGTGAGTGGATGGCAACTGGCCATTGGCGGATTCATCGCCGGATTTGGGGCACGGTTAAGTAACGGCTGCACATCGGGACACGGGATCTGCGGCATGGGGTCCCTGCAGGCGCCGTCGATGCTCGCGGTCGTCACGTTTCTCGTAACGGCCATGATCACCGCGAACCTCGTCAAAGCATTGGGAGGCGTGTGATGGCCACTTTCATCGTTGCGCTCATCACCGGCATCGTGTTCGGCTTTGGTCTGTCGTACTCGACCATGATCAAACCCGAGGTGGTCCTCGATTTCCTCCGCTTCAAGGATCTTGGGCTGCTCTTCGTACTCGGCGGTGCGGTCGTCGTCACCGCGATTGCGTATCAAGTGTTGCCAAAGCTCATGGGGAAGCCCGTGTTCGCGAATGCATTCGGCAAGCATCCGGCTGAAATGAGCAAAGCCACGATCGGTGGCGCCGCATTGTTTGGCATCGGTTGGGGAATAAGCGGCGTATGCCCAGGGCCTGCGATCGCCGGCCTAGGTGTAGGGAACTGGCCCTTGTTGATTGCAATCGTTGGAATGCTGGCCGGCGCCTATGTGCAAGGGCGACTCGTCAGCCGCTAACCGCACCTGATCCTCCCGCGTCGCGACTGCCATGCTGGCGTTCCTGCTTCGTCGGTTGGCCGCCACCATTCCGGTGTTGCTGGTGGTGGCGGTGGTGGTGTTTCTCATTCTCCGCCTGACACCGGGTGATCCCGCCGCGATCATCGCCGGCGACAACGCTTCACCCGAGCAGCTGGCGGCGATTCGCACCGCGCTCGGCCTCGATCGGCCGCTTATCATCCAGTTCGGCGCATGGCTGTTCGACATGGTGCGCGGGCAGCTTGGCGAGTCGTTCTATTTCAAGATGACCGTCAATCAACTGATCGGTCAGCGGTTGGGACCGACCGTCGCGCTGGCCTCCCTCACCATCGTCATTGCTGTTGCGGTCGCGGTGCCGCTTGGCGTGCTGGCCGCCTGGCGACATGGCGGCTGGCTCGATCGCGCGCTGATGGGATTTTCCGTGCTCGGATTTTCCGTGCCGGTGTTTGTGCTGGGCTACATCCTCATCTATCTCTTTTCAGTGAAGCTCGGTTGGTTTCCGGTGCAGGGCTACGTCGAAATCAAGAACGGCTTTGGCAAGTTCTTGCATCACTTGATCTTGCCCGCCTGCACGCTATCGGTGATCTACATCGCGCTCATTGCGCGCGTAACGCGGGCTGCGGTGTCAGAAGCCATGAACGAAGACTACATCCGCACCGCCCGCGCCAAAGGCTTGCCGGAGCTGCGCGTGCTGCTGCGCCACGCCCTGGCGAATGCCGCGATCCCGATTGTGACCGTCATCGGCATTGGCATCGCGCTCCTCATCGGTGGTGTGGTCGTCACCGAAAGCGTCTATGCCATTCCGGGATTGGGCCGCCTCACGGTCGATGCGGTGTTGGCGCGGGATTTTCCGACCGTGCAAGGCATCATCCTGTTCTTCTCGGTGGCGTATGTGCTGATCAATCTGTTGGTCGATCTCTCCTATCTACTCTTTGATCCGCGCATCCGGTATTGAAGGTATTGCATGACCAATTCCGCCGACCCATCAACGACCGAGTCAGTCGCCTATCAACGGCCGACCACCTGGATGCGCCTCTCCAGCAATGTTTCCGTCCTGATTGGCGGCTGGGTGCTGTCGGTGCTTGTGATCCTCGCGATCGCAGCACCGGTGCTTGGCACCGTTGATCCGATTCTGTTCGACGCAACCAATCGCGATCTCCTGCCTGGCGAACAAGGCGAAATCACCGATATCGATGGCCACACGACCCAACGCACCTTCTGGCTGGGCGCCGATAGCTACGGACGCGACATCTACAGCCGCGTTTTATACGGTGCACGCGTGTCGCTTATGGTTGGCATTGCGGTATCGATCATCGGACTGTCGATCGGACTCTTCTGCGGACTCATCGCCGGCTACTTTCGCGCACTCGATGGATTCGTGATGCGGGTAATGGATGGCCTCATGGCGATTCCAGGCATCCTGCTTGCCATTGCGCTCGTGGCACTGTGGAAGGCAACGATCGTGGTAGTGGTCGTTGCGATCGCCATTCCGGAGATTCCTCGCGTGACACGACTCGTCCGCTCGCTCGTGCTCACCATCCGTGAAGAGCCTTATGTTGAAGCGGCGATTTCACTTGGCACCGGACGCCTCGCGATTCTTTATCGACACATCCTGCCCAATTGCATGGCCCCATTGATCGTGCAGGGCACTTACGTCTGCGCTTCGGCGATTCTGGTCGAGGCGATTCTGTCGTTTCTTGGCGTAGGACTACCGACCGACATCCCGACCTGGGGCAATATCATGGCCGAGGGTCGCGTGCAGTTCACCCAGTTCCCGCATAACGTGCTCTTTCCTGGGATTTTACTTGCGCTAACCGTGCTGGCCGTCAATATGCTGGGCGATGGCCTGCGCGACACGCTTGATCCGCGCTTTGCCAAGCGCACCGGCCTGTAGGCCTGCGCGACATGACTGCGCCAAATACCGCCGCGCTCGATATCCGCAACCTCACTGTTGCGCTACCACGTGGCAGCGATCGCGTGCATGCGGTGGCAGACGTGTCGCTCACGGTTGGCCGCGGCGAAATCGTTTGCCTGCTCGGCGAATCCGGATCGGGAAAATCGGTCATCGCGCAGACGGTGATGGGTCTATTGCCCCGCGAAGTGCGTCCGATCCAAGGCGATGTGATGCTCGAGGCGACCAATCTTCTCACTGCCACGCCCGCGCGTCTTCGCAGCCTGCGCGGCGCGCGCATGACGATGATCTTCCAGGAGCCGATGACCGCGTTGAATCCGGTTATGACCGCCGGCGCACAAATCGACGAGTTGCTTGCTTTCCACACGCAGGACGCGGCGCCGGCGAGACGTGCGCGAATTTTCAGAATGTTCGACAAAGTACGGTTGGCGGATACGGCGCGTATGTATGCAGCGTATCCACATCAACTATCCGGCGGTCAGCGTCAACGCATCATGATCGCTATGGCATTGATACTTGACCCTGCGCTACTCATCGCCGATGAACCGACCACGGCGCTGGATGTCACCACGCAAGCGGAAATCCTGAAGCTGCTGCGCGCTCTCCAGTCTGAGCATCAGACCGCGGTGCTGTTTATTACGCACGACTTCGGCGTGGTGGCAGAAATCTCCGATCGCGTGGCAATCTTGGAACAAGGCATGCTGGTGGAAACCGGCGCGACCAACACCGTGCTTCGCACGCCGCAGCATCGCTATACGCAAATGTTGGTGGATGCCGTGCCAAGCTTGGTTCCCGCCGAGCGTCGTGGCGCAACCATGGGTGCTGAAGTCATCGCGGCGCGTAATTTGTCGAAGGTCTATGCAGGGGGCACGTTCTTGCGACGACGTACGATCGTGCATGCCGCCGAAAACGTCGCGATCACCGTCCGGCAAGGTGAAACCGTCGGCATCGTCGGGGAATCCGGATCAGGCAAATCGACCGTCGCCCGCTGCATCGCGCGCATCATCGATCCAACCGCCGGCGCCCTCGCATTGCATGGCGCCAACGTGAACCTCAAGCGACAAGCGGATCGCGGCTATCGCCAACGCGTGCAAATCGTCTTTCAAGATCCGTATCGCTCGCTCAACCCGCGGCGCACGGTTGGCGCGGCAATCATCGAGGGGCCGATGAATTTCGGCGCGAGCATGCCAGACGCCTGGCGACGCGCAGAAGAACTAATGAGTCTGGTGCGATTGGAACCAGGCGTGCTCAGGCGCTATCCGCATGAATTCTCAGGCGGACAGCGGCAGCGGCTATGCATTGCTCGCGCGCTCGCGCTCGAACCGCATCTGCTGATCGCCGATGAAGCCGTCTCCGCGCTCGATGTATCGGTCCAAGCACAGATTCTTGAGCTGCTTGCCGATATTCAAAAGCGGATGCGGCTCGCGCTGCTCTTCATTACCCACGACTTGCGGGTGGCCGCCGGGATCTGCGATCGAATCCTCGTGATGGCTGAGGGTCGCATCGTCGAGCAAGGCACGACGATGCAGATCTTCAATGCGCCGGCACACTCCTACACGCGATCGCTGCTCGCCGCGGCGCCGGGGCGCTCATTTAACTTCGGTCGGCGGGCATCAGACGTCGACCTTGGTTGATCGCGCCTGCTTCGTGAACGCATTGAACGACGCGGTCAGTTTGTTGATCGCTTCCTCGATCCGGAGGAGCCGCTCATCGAAATCGGGAGGCATCGGTTTTTTGTTTTGCGCGGCGCGGACCGGTTCGTCTTGCTCCTCATCGAAGGAATCGTCATCGGCGTCATCAGACGGGGCGCTGCTTGACGGTACCGCGCCTTCGTTGCCTTCTGCACGCAGGTCTTCAACCAGGGCCGCGACATCGTCCGCGTCAAATTCATGCTTCTCGGTCAGGCAACCGCTCAGCAACAGGCGATTGGTGAATGTGTTGATCTGGCGCGGAATACCCTTGGTGTAGGCAAAGAGCGCGTCCAAGGCGTCTTCTTCGAAGGTCGGATCGCCCGCCCAGCCAACCAGCTTCAATCGATGTTCGATATAGGCGGCCGTTTCCGCGCGATCGATTGGCCCGAGATGATGCGATGCGATCACGCGCTGTGCAAGCTGCTCCATTTCGGGCCGTCGCATGAGTTTCCTCAACTGCGGCTGGCCGACCAGAAAACTCTGCAGCAGCGACTGCGTGCCCGATTGGAAATTGGACAGCATGCGCAGCTCTTCAATCGCGCGCATCGTAAGGTTCTGTGCTTCATCGACCAACAGCAAGGGGCGCTTGTTACTCGCAACAAGCATGCTCAGATGGGCCTCGATCGCACCCAACAGGTGCGACTTCTCGCGCGCCTTGCTTGGCACACTAAAAGCGCGGGCGACCGAGCGAAGGAGATCGCCCGCATCGAGCTGCGTACTGACGATCTGGGCCGCAACAAACCGCTCGGGATCAAGCTGCTCGATCAGGCTTCGCACCAG
Organism: Klebsiella pneumoniae; assembly: GCA_945906755.1. GTDB lineage: Bacteria > Pseudomonadota > Gammaproteobacteria > Burkholderiales > SG8-39 > SHXR01. Next base: position 14,006 of record CAMDRJ010000034.1, read on the forward strand.
CGTCGTCTTGCCGGCGCCTATCTCGCCTGTAATGACGATGAACCCTTCGCCTTGATACAGACCGTATTGAAGATACGCGAGCGCGCGGTTGTGACCGCGGCTACCGAAATAGAACTGGGGATCGGGATTGAGTTGGAATGGCTTGCCATGCAATCCGTAGAACGATTCGTACACGCCGGCCCTTTCTGCTGAATGCCCCCGAATCTGAGCATGGACGCGCCGGTCATTGAAGGACTGTATTGCGCGGCGTGCGATTTATCCCGCTAATTCGGGTAACTCTTATGCTTCGCGCGATGCTGAGGGACTGGCCGACGGGCCGACTGTCAAAGGCTCGTGACAACGGCACGATCGAGCATGCCGCGAGTGATGAATGCGAATCACTCTTATGAGTGCATTTCGAAGCGGCATCGGCCCCGGGGCAGCTATTATCCGGCCCAGCTTATGGCATATTATGCCAACGCTCACCCATGCCTGCCCGATTCACATGCCCACTCGAAATGTCGTCCTCACCGATCACCAAGCAAGCCTCGTCGAGAAGCTCGTTTCGACCGGCCGTTACCAAAACGCGAGCGAGGTTCTTCGCGAAGGGCTGCGCCTGATCGAGGATCGGGAAGCGGCGGACAATGCAAGGCTCGACGCGCTGCGTGAGGCCGCCCGCGTCGGGCTCGCCGATATCGACGCCGGGCGCTTTCGCAGCTTTACATCGCCTGCCGCGCTCAACCGTCACTTGAGTTCGATCGCAGATAAGGCGATCGGCCGAAAGCTGGCGAAACGAATGAAGTGAGCGCACGGCCGCCCGCCTGGACGGTCCGCCTGACGGCGAGCGCCGCGGCTGACTTTGAGGCAATCCTGCGCTGGACGGCGAACCAGTTCGGTGACGCGCAAGCGCGCATTTACGCTAGGACCATTTCGGCGGCACTTAATGACCTGACGGCCGGCCCGAACATCGTCGGTGCGAAAGCGCGCCACGATATCCTGAAGGGGATTGGCACGCTTCACGTCGCCCGCAAGGGACGCAAAGGACGCCATATTGTGATGTTCCGCGTCGGGGGCTCGCGGACGCGAGGCGCGATCGAAGTCTTGCGCCTTCTTCACGACGCAATGGACCTGCAGCGCCATCTACCGCCGGTTGAAGAAAGTGAATAGGTCGCACGTGTTTTGGGCACGTCTCGGTACCTCCTGCGAGCGACGCCCATGCCTACCGGGCCGACGAACCGCTTGATCGAATCCCTGGCGTTGCGGCTCGATCGGTGCGCGCCCACATGGGATACTTGCGAGCAGCGCGACGATCCGCGGCCGCGCAAGTTATAGGATATGTGCAATGAGTGATTCGCGGCATCCTGTACTCGTAGCCGGTGGGGGCATTGGCGGCATCGCGGCCGCACTCGCGCTGGTCAGGCGCGGCTTCAATGTCAAGGTCCTGGAGCAAGCAGCGCAGCTCGGTGAGATCGGCGCCGGTATCCAGCTCGGTCCGAATGGCTTTGCGGCGTTCGATGCGCTTGGTATTGGCGAGATCGCTCGCAGCCGTGCGGTCTATACCGACGAAATGGTGATGCTCGATGCGCTCGACGAGACCCGCGTCGGGCACATCCCCACCGGCGAAGCGTTTCGCAAACGGTTTGGCAATCCGTATGCAGTCATCCACCGCGCCGATGTGCATCGCTCGTTACTCGAAGGCGCGCAAGCCACCCAGCGCATCGAGGTCGCCACCGCGACGCAAGTCCAACGCGTCGAACAGGACGATGACAGCGTAACTGTGTTCGATGCCAAAGGCGGGCAGCATCGTGGCATTGCATTGATTGGTGCCGACGGGGTGAAGTCGGCGGTGCGCCGACAATACGTCGGGGATGAGGCGCGCGTCTCCGGTCATGTGGTCTATCGCGCGGTCGTCGAGCGCGCCGATTTTCCGCAGAACCTACTCTGGAATGCGGCGGCTATCTTCGTCGGCCCGAACTGCCACTTGGTGTTCTACCCATTGCGGGGCGGCGAGCAGTACAACGTGGTGGTCACCTTCCATAGCCACGACAAGGAAGAGTGGGGCGTGCGAGTCGGCAGTCGCGAGGAGGTCCAGAGTTACTTCGAAGGGATCTGCGCCAAGGCGCGACAGCTCATCGACCTGCCGAAGGACTGGACGCGCTGGGCAACCGCTGATCGCGATCCGATCGCACAATGGAATTTCGGCCGGGTCACGCTGCTTGGTGATGCAGCGCATGCGACCTTGCAATACCTCGCCCAAGGTGCATGCATGGCGATGGAGGATGCGGTAACGCTGGGCGAAGCCCTACGGGTCCATGACAATGATTTTCGACGGGCGTTTGATTTGTATCAACGCTCGCGCGTTGCGCGCACGGCTCGCATCGTGCTATCCGCCCGCGAAATGGGCCGCATCTTCCATGCGAAAGGGGTGGAGCGCCTGGTACGTAATGAGCTTTGGAAGGGTCGCACGCCGGAACGCTTTTACGACGCGTTGGAGTGGCTCTATGGATGGAGAGTCGACAACTGTTTGGCTGAATAGATGCGGCGGACTTTACCGATTCGACGAAGAAGGCCTTGCACCTAGTGTCCTGAGTCTGAAATGCGTTTACAAAATCTGGCAATACTTTCGAAGATATCGGCGGCGGTCTTGGTCCACACAAAAGGTTGCGGCGACTCATTGTGAATAGCACGGTAATGACGGATAGCCTGTTCCAGTTGGACGGTGCTGCGGTGCGTTCCGGATGGGTAGAGACGGAACGTTGCGCAAGGGCGGTTGATGAGGCCATGTCGTAAATCTAAATTCGAAACAGGATAGCTATGCACAACCGTCTTCAGGTTCGGCTCGCCGATTTCAAGCATGCGGCACGGGTGTTCAAGCCAGCGCGACGCAAGCTTGGGTCCGTCCTTCTCTGCTTTGAGGGCGGTTTCTTGTCCATCGAATCCGGTGGGGCGGCCGCAGTTATGCGTGCTGACGGTGAATGGCACGGGCGTGCCGCGTTCTCTCTGCAGGTTCTACGGGCCCTTATGATTGCACCGCCATAAGTGGACCCAATTACCATTGCCTACGCGGACGGTCGCCTTCGGATCGGCCCGCTGGAAATGGCGTGCCGGTGGAGAGCCCAGTCAGCGCGGCGTGGGCGGCTGCGGAACGACCACGCCTAATGCGACAATCATCATTCTCGTCAAGGGAGAACAACATGACACAACTTACCTTTGAAATGCCGGAATCGGCATTTGCAACGTTGCATCAGGCGCCCAAGGAATTTGCGCAGGAAATGCGCATCGCTGCCGCCGTCAAATGGTACGAGCTGGGTCGGATTTCCCAAGGCCGCGCCGCGGAAATAGCGGGCTTGACGCGGGCTGGGTTTATCGACGCGCTTTCGCGTTACAAGGTGAGTCCGTTCCAATACACGGCTGAGGAACTTGTCGAAGAGCTGCGCGATGCAGATTGAAGCGGTAGTGGTCAACGCCTCGCCGTTGATTACGCTGTTCCGCAGTGGGCAGGCCGATCTGTTGCCCCGCATGTTCAAGCAGATTGTGGTGCCCGAAGCCGTGTGGCAAGAAGTCGTAAGTGACGAGTGGGAAGACACCGCCGCCCAACAACTGAGCAAGCAGGCTTGGCCGGTGCGGGAGAACGTGGTGATCTCACCACGTGTTGCGGCGTGGGATCTCGGAGCGGGTGAGACGGCGGTTTTGAGCCACGCATTGGCAAATCCACCGCTGCGCGCCGTGATCGATGACATGGATGCCCGCCGTTGTGCCCAGACGTTGGGCATCCCCATCCTGGGCACGGGTGGGCTGTTGGTGCTCGCCAAGCGGCGGGGATTGCTAGCGTCGGTTGGTGAGGCGATTGAAAAGCTGCGCCATTCGGGGTTGTGGTTGTCGGACGAGATTGTGCGGATTCTGAAAGCCCAGGCGGACGAATAAGATGGTCAGACGCATTTTCCCCAATCCCTTGATGTAATGTCGATCCACGCGCCTTTTGCAATTCCTCTGCCCCGGATTCGCCCATGCTCAAGTGCCGTTTCAGCCGACGCGACCGATTCGACCACGCGGCCCTGAACAGACGCCTGGAGGGGGCGGCGTCTTACGGCCGCATCGCGGGCAATTCTTGCGACAGCCTGTTCGGGGTGGCCGGGGAAGCCATCGCGAAAGTAACCGGCCCGGTGCGCATCATTTGCAACTCGGACGTCGACCCGCAAGATCTCGTTACCGCGCCGGCCGCGCAATCGGCGCCGCGCCGAAGCTGGTGCGCCGGCAGACCGGAGGGCGCGCCAATCAGTACGACTATGTGGTGGGCCGGATGATCGCCCCGCGCGAGTCGGCCGCGTTGGCGAACAAGTCGATCGCCCACACCGCTGCCGAGCGGGCAATCGAATCGGCAACGCCCAGCCTGCACGCCGATCGGGGCTCCAGCATGCGCTCCAAGGCGGTGGCGCAATTGCTGGTCGATTTGTAGATCACCACGTCCCACAGGCGTCCGCATGTCTCCGACGACAATCCGTACTCCGAGGCGCAGTTCAAGACGCTCAAGTATCGCCCCGACTTTCCAGCGCGCTTTGGCAGCATCCAGAACGCGCCCGCCCACTGTCAGCGCTTCTTCCGCTCGTACAAGAATTGACATCGTCATGGTGGCAATGGCTTCATGGCGCCACGATTGGTGCACTACAGCGGCGCCAGCGCGTTGCAACAACACAGCGTGCCACCACCCCGGACGAGGCCATTCTGCAGCACCGTAATCGCTTCAAAGGCCTCGCAACCAAGACACCGACCTTGCCCACAACCGCTAGGATCAATCCACCGAAATCGGCGCCCGCATCGACAACAACGACTGACAATTGCAATCTAATTTAATGCCACTTGGTGTCTCAAAGTCATTGACACCTTCCGCTTCGCCTCCGGGCCTGCGGATTACTTGCGATGCGTCTCATTTGCCCTCCTCGGTTGTTAATCTTCGAGAAGAGCAGTGTTCCGACGATTCAGACCACCGGGAAGAATGTCGATCAGTTATCGGTTACGCATGAGTGGACACAGCAACGATCATCCTGGCCGGTCGGCCATCCTGCTTGACGCTGCCTACCCATTAGCTCCCTTTTCGCACCCACGCAACACCTAGGCCCAAAGCATAGATAGAAAGGACTGGGACAATCCACAGTGCAATGCCGAGGCCAATGTGCTTAATCTGCGCTACCGGCAAGTCTTCATCCAAACTACGACGTGCCCACGCAAAGCACGATCGATTATGGGACACCACATGGATTTTTGTAGAAGAACCGGCGGATTTGTAGAAGCCGGTCAGTAGGTACTCTCGCGAATCCCCAGGGAAGATGGTGGCCAAGGGCGGAATTGAACCACCGACACACGGATTTTCAGTCCGCTGCTCTACCAACTGAGCTACTTGGCCGTACCACGGCGCTACCCGACGATTTGCTGTTTTGAACAACGCAGCAAAGCCGGCGAGTCTACAACGGCCCCCATTCTTACGTAAAGAATGATCTTGCGGGGGCTACAGAAGGGTCTTCAAATCAAAACAACAAAGCCCCGTTTCCCGGGGCCTTGTTGATTGCTTGGGGGCTGCGATCCTGCCGCATGTCCCCGCCATGCATCGCGCGTAGCGCGAATTACATGTCCATGCCGTCCATACCGCCCATGCCGCCCATACCACCACCAGGCATGCCGCCGGGACCGCCCTTCGGCTTGTCTTCGACGAGTTCGGCAACGGTTACGTCGGTCGTGAGCAAGAGGCCTGCCACCGATGCAGCGTTTTGCAGTGCGGTGCGGGTTACCTTGGTCGGATCAACCACGCCCATCTCGACCAGATCACCATACTGCTCGGTTTGGGCGTTGAAGCCTTGATTGCCCTTGCCTTCGGAGACCTTGTTCAAGACGACGCTTGGCTCGGCACCGCAGTTGGAGACGATGGCGCGAAGCGGCTCTTCGACTGCACGGGCGACGATCTTGATGCCGGCGTCCTGATCGGCGTTGTCGCCTTTCATGCCATCCAGCGCTCTGCGTGCACGGATCAGCGCAACACCGCCGCCGGGGACGATGCCTTCTTCAACCGCTGCACGGGTTGCATGCAGTGCGTCTTCAACGCGCGCTTTTTTCTCTTTCATTTCGATTTCGGTCGCGGCGCCGACTTTGATCAGCGCAACACCACCGGCGAGCTTGGCCACGCGCTCTTGAAGCTTTTCGCGATCGTAGTCGCTGGTTGCTTCGTCGATTTGCACGCGAATGTTCTTGACGCGCGCTTCGATGGTTTTCGCATCACCCGAACCGTCGATGACGGTCGTTTCTTCCTTGCCCACTTCGACGCGCTTGGCGCGGCCGAGATCCTTGAGCGTGGCTTTTTCGAGCGTGAGGCCGACTTCTTCAGCGATGACCGTGCCACCGGTGAGGATGGCGATGTCTTCGAGCATCGCTTTGCGGCGATCACCGAAGCCCGGCGCTTTGACCGCGCAGGTTTTCAGGATGCCACGCAGGTTGTTGACGACCAGCGTTGCGAGCGCTTCGCCTTCGACTTCTTCGGCGATGATCAAGAGCGGCTTGCCGGCCTTGGCGACTTGCTCGAGAAGGGGCAGCAGTTCGCGAATGTTGGAGATCTTCTTGTCGTGCAGCAGCACGTATGGATCATCCAGCACGGCGATTTGCTTGTCGGGGTTGTTGATGAAGTAGGGCGACAAATAGCCGCGATCAAACTGCATCCCTTCGACGACGTCGAGCTCGCTGTTGAGCGCTTTGCCGTCTTCAACGGTGATGACGCCTTCCTTGCCGACTTTGTCCATCGCATCGGCGATGATCTTGCCGATTTCTGCATCGGCGTTCGCGGAGATGGCGCCGACTTGGGCGATCTCTTTGGAGGTCGTGCAGGGCTTGGAGATTTTCTTCAGCTCGGCGACGATGGCGGTAACCGCCTTGTCGATGCCGCGCTTGAGATCCATCGGGTTCATGCCGGCGGCCACATACTTCATGCCTTCGCGCACGATCGCTTGGGCCAGCACGGTGGCGGTGGTGGTGCCATCGCCGGCGACATCCGAGGTCTTGGAAGCGACTTCCTTGACCATCTGGGCGCCCATGTTCTGGAATTTGTCTTTGAGTTCGATTTCTTTGGCGACCGACACGCCGTCTTTGGTGACAGTCGGGGCGCCGAACGAGCGCTCGAGAACTACATTGCGGCCTTTCGGTCCGAGGGTTGCCTTAACGGCATTGGCGAGGATGTTGACGCCTTCCAGCATCTTGTGCCGGGCATCATCATGGACGCGTACGTCTTTTGCGGGCATGGATAACTCCTAAAGGTTGGTATGGAAAGGGCAGTCTGGCGAGGCGGCGGTCACGTGGCGGCGATGGCCGACGGTTGCGAACGACGCGTTCAGGCAGCCTTTAGCTGATGACACCCATGATGTCTTCCTCGCGCATGACGAGGTACTCGGTTCCCTCGATCTTTACCGAGGTGCCGGAGTATTTGCCGAAGAGAATGCGATCTCCGACTTTGACATCGAGGGGACGGTTCTTGCCGTCTTCGAGAACTTTGCCGGTACCGATCGCGATGACTTCACCTTGATCGGGTTTTTCCGTTGCGTTGTCAGGGATCAGAATGCCACCAGCGGACTTGCGTTCTTCTTCAAGCCGCTTGACGATGACGCGGTCGTGTAAGGGACGGATTTTCATGCCAACTATCTCCGTTGAGTAAAGGGTGAGTGGAACAAATGGATGATCGGTTTTCGCAATGCGCAGAGGCTGCTAGCACTCGACCCAACCGAGTGCTAATAATACCGTGCGGTAATTGGCCTGCGCAACCCCCTAATCGCCAGGTCGATCAACCGGCTAATGAGTCAAACCGCCAGGTGGCCCCGGTTCGCAGACTCGGAAAGTTCCGCCGGCTGATGACCGTTCTCGCATTGGCTGGATGCGCCGGTGTCTGGTCCGGATTTGCCGGTGCGAACGACTTACCCGAGTCGGTGTTGCAGGCCCTCCAGCGCGCCAATATTTCGCTCGATGCGGTGGGGGCCTATGTGCAGGAAGTGGACGCTGCGACCCCAATCGTTGCGGTGAATCCAACCCGTCCGATGAATCCTGCGTCGGTCATGAAGCTAGTGACCACTTATGCGGGACTCGAACTGCTTGGACCACCCTTCACCTGGAAGACCAATATTGTCGCGGCGCAACCACCGGTCGATGGGGTGCTTGATGGCGACCTCTACCTGAAGGGCGGTGGCGATCCGAAACTCACGATCGAAAACTTCTGGCTGCTGCTCCGGACCTTGCGCGGCACCGGGTTACGCGAGATCCGCGGCAATCTGATCATCGATTCGAGCTATTTCGATGTGGCGCACACCGACCAGGCGGCGTTCGATGGGGAACCCCTTAAGCCCTACAACGTGCTGCCGCATGGTTTGCTGGTCAATTTCAAGGCTGTTAAATTTCAATTCACGCCATCGCGACCGGGTGGGCCGATCACGGTGACGCCGGAACCGGTCATTCCGCAAATCACCATCTTGCCAAGCCTTCGCGCCACCGGCGGGCCATGCCGCGATTGGCGCCACAGCATCCGCACCCGGGTCGACGACGCGGGCGAATCCGCCAAAGTCGTGTTCAGTGGAACCATGCCAAGCGCATGTGGCCAGCAAGTCTTGTATTTGAGCATGCTGTCCCATCCAAGCTTTATCTATGGGACGTTCAAGGGGCTTTGGCAGGAAATGGGCGGCACGATTTCGGGCGGCTGGCGTGCAGGGCAAGCCGATCCGGCTTTCCATGTGTTGGCTTCTTATGATTCCGTGCCACTCACCGATGCGGTGCGCGACATCAACAAGTTCAGCAACAACGTCATGGCTCGCCACCTGTTTCTTACCCTGTCGGCCGAGCCGGAAGGCACGGGCGGACGCGAAGACCGATCCACGCACATCCTGAATGCCTGGCTGCAGGCCAAGGACCTCGATATTCCGGACGTGGCGGTCGAAAACGGTTCGGGTCTGTCGCGCACCGAGCGGATCAGCGCACAGTCGATCGCACGGCTACTCATCAGCGCTTATGGCAGCCAGGTGATGCCCGAATTCATCGGCTCGCTACCTCTGGTAGCGGTAGACGGGACCATGCGCACACGATTGCGCCGGGACATCATGGCCGGGCAAGCGCATATCAAGACCGGCGGCCTCAACAACGTAAGCACCATTGCAGGCTATGTGCGTGCGGCCGATGGGCGCCGCTATGCGGTGGCGTTCTTCGTGAACCATGCCAACGCGGCGGCAAGCACCGTAGCGCAGGACCTGCTGCTCCGCTGGGTTCATCGCGGCGCCGATCAAAGCTTTGCCGCGCGCAAGGGCGCGATCAAAGGCAACATCCGCTAAAGGGCATCGGCCCGACAGAGATTGACGGGGTCGGCGGGTTTCAGCGTCCGCGCTGCGCCCCTTTCAGGTACGCTCGGGGGCTTTGCTGACTTCCTAGCGCCTGCGCGCCATCCCCCGTGATTCTCTACGCCTCGACGGTTTTTCTTTCGGCGTTTCTCCTTTTCCAAGTGCAGCCGGTCATCGCCAAGATGATCCTTCCCTGGTTTGGCGGATCGTCAGCAGTGTGGACCACCTGCCTCCTCTTCTTTCAGCTATTGCTGGTGGCGGGCTACCTGTATTCCTATTTGCTCGTCCACAAGCTATCGTCGCGGGCACAGGCGATTGTTCATGTCACCTTGATGGTCGTGGCGATCGCGCTATTGCCGATCCTGCCGCCAGACGCGTGGCAACCCACCGGCAGCGAAGATCCGGTCGGCAGAATCCTGATCGTGCTTGGCGTCACCGTCGGCCTGCAATACTTTCTGCTCGCCACGACCTCGCCGTTAGTGCAGTCCTGGTACTCACGCGAAAAGCATGGCGCGATGCCCTATCGGTTGTTCGCTTTGTCCAACCTTGGCTCCATGCTTGCGCTCTTGAGCTACCCGGTCGCGGTTGAGCCCTGGCTTCCCAGTCAACTGCAAGCGTGGTCGTGGTCCGCGCTGTTTGCGTTGTTTGCAGTCCTCGTGGCCGTCATTGGCTGGCGCGGACGGTCCTTTCCCCCGGAGCCACGTGCGACAACCGCCGAAGCGGCGGCGGCACCAACCGGCAGCGACTATGCTGTCTGGATCGCGCTCCCGGCATGTGCCTCCGTTTTGCTGCTTGCCATTACGAGCCACCTATCCCAGAACGTCGCACCGATGCCCTTCTTATGGGTCTTGCCGCTCGCGCTCTATTTGCTCACCTTCATTCTTTGTTTTGAATCGAGCGGCTGGTACCAGCGATGGCTCTTTGTGCCCGTCATGATTCTTGCGTTCGGCGGCATGGGCATCACGCTCAGCCGCGATTATCACAATCAGCCGCTGTGGATCATGTTGCCGCTCTTTGCCGGCGGCTTGTTCGCGGCGTGCATGGTCTGTCACGGTGAGCTTGCCAAAGCCAAACCGCATCCGCGGCATCTCACTGCGTACTATCTGATGATGTCGGTGGGTGGTGCGATCGGCGGGCTGTTTGTGAGCCTGGCCGCACCAAGATTCTTCAATGATCTGTATGAGCTGCCGATCGGCATCGTTGCCACAGTGCTCGTCGTTGCATGGGTCTTCGCACGCGAACGGACGGTGTACTCGGACGCCGCAGCGCGGGGGAGTCTGGCGTTGGCCGCCGTGCTTGCG
>CAMDRJ010000035.1 GCA_945906755.1 Klebsiella pneumoniae
GCGCCTTGGTGGGCGTCATGGGCGGCGGCGAATTCGGCTTGCGCTAATCGCTGCCGATTAGGAATACCGCCGGGCGCCGGTCAAGCACCGGCAGCGGTTCCTTGCGCCAGCGTTCGACCGTTCTGGCGACGATAGCCTCAGTGGGCAGCGTGAGATCGGCCGCCACCACAACATGCGTGGCGGGGCGACAGGTGGCGATGAGAATCTTCAGTAATCGATCATTGCGGTAGGGCGCTTCGATCATGATTTGCGTGGCGTGTTGCTCGCGCGCGTCGCGTTCGAGCTTTTCGATGGCGGCGCGGAGCGGCTCGTCCTTCACTGGCAAATAGCCGTGAAAAGCAAATCGCTGGCCAATGAGACCGCTGCCGGCCAACGCCAGCACGATCGCGGTTGGCCCAATCAGCGGTTCGACCCGAATGCCCCGCTCATGGGCAGCACGTACCAGGATCTGGCCTGGATCGGCGATGCAGGGCATGCCGGCCTCCGAGAGCAATCCGACCGAATGTCCTGCTTGAAGCGGCGCGAGGAGGCGATCGATGTCGGCGGCGTCCATCCGCTCGCGCAGCTCATGGATGCTCAATTCGCTTACCGGACGACTGGACACTGTCTTCAAGAACGCGCGGGCGCTCTTCGCTGATTCAGCGATGAAGTGTTCAAGGGATCGCACCATGGCTATGACGGGTGCTGGCAGACAATCGGCCGCCGACATCGCACCGAGCGGCACGGGAATCAGAATCAGTTTGCCTGGCACCTCGGTCGCGCCTACGGAATCTGCATGCCGTGGCGTCGCAGCATCGCCGCGACGGCGATCAGCGGTAACCCGATCAAGGCGGTGGGATCATCACCGCGCATCGATTGGATCAGCGCAATGCCAAGGCCCTCGGCTTTGGCGCTCGCGGCGCAGTCGTAGGGTTCTTCGGTGCGCAGGTAGCGCGTGATTTCCGCGTCGGAACTTTGCCGAAATTGCACGATGTAGGGGACCCGTAGCACGTCGGCAGCGCCGGTTGATGCGTCGACCACCGCTACGGCGGTATGGAAGACCACCTCTTTGCCGCGTGCGCGTTGCAATTGATCGAAGGCCCGCTCGAAATTGCCTGGTTTATCGAGAATCAGGGAGCCGAGGGCCGCGACCTGGTCTGAGCCGATGATCAAGCCGGCCAGTCGGCCTTTCGCAACCGCGTGTGCCTTCTCCAGGGCGAGGCGTTCCGCCCGATCGGCTGGGCTTTCACTCGGACGCTCGGCTTCATCGACGCCGGGGGCGGCAACTTCGAAGGGAATATGCAGCCGGGCCAATAATTCGCGCCGATAGCGCGAGGTTGAAGCGAGAATCAGGGGCGGGTGGTTGGCTGGCACGGCGATCGGGCAAGAAAAGAGGGGTGGCATAGCGCTAGGGCTATGATTTCTTTGACAGTCTTCGGTCTTGATTGCTATTATCCCCCGATTGTGCAGAGCGTTGGGTTAAGCAGGGCCGGCACGGGTTTTACCTTTTAGATATTCAATGTCTCCTACGCTGCCCAATTCAAGTAGTGCAGCAAGTGGGGCGTTCATCGGCGATGGCGTGCAGTTCGCGCGTGACGGCCGGGCAATCTCTGGAATGATCGAAATCGATCGGTTACCGCGGATTACCGCTGTCGGTGCGTCGAGCGGGCAGTTGAAATATTCGATTGCCGGGTTTGTGAATGCCCTTGGATACCCCAGTTTTCATGTGACGGTGGACGGGAGCATTGCCCTAACCTGTCAGCGATGCCTTGAACCGGTTGCCGTCCGGGTCGCGGTCAATAGCGATCTGGAATTGCGGGAAACGCTGGAAGAGATTGAAGGCGCGGATGACGATGTGGATCGCTTATTGGCGGTCAAGTCGATGGATGTCATCGCGTTGGTGGAAGACGAAGTGCTGCTTGAATTGCCGATGGTGGTGCGCCATGAAGCGTGCGAGCACTCGGGCGATGAAGCGGGGCGGTCAAAGCGCGTAAGTCCGTTTGCGTCATTGGCCAAGCGTCGGTAGATAGGCAATAGTGAAATTGTGGGTGCGGCCGTTTTGGCGCGCGCCTGATGAGTTTGAACAGGAGAGTTTGTCATGGCTGTACAGCAGAATAAGAAATCCCCTTCCAAGCGTGGCATGCACCGTTCTCACGACGGATTGACCAATCCCCCGCTCGCGCTCGAGCCATCCACGGGTGAGGTGCATCTACGCCATCATGTGAGCCCCTCGGGCTATTACCGCGGCAAGAAGGTCATCAAGACCAAGGCCGACTAGGCGGACGTCACACGGGGCCATTCGAGGGCGTGCACAACCTTGCCTGACGAATCTTTCGGCCGCGTTGCGCCGCTGGTGCTTGCCATCGATGCGATGGGCGGCGATCACGGGCCGCATGTGACGGTCCCTGCGGCGCTGGAATTCTTGCAGCGCAATGCCGATGCGAGCGTTACGCTGGTCGGCGCCACCGATGCGATCGGCAAAGAACTGGCTAAGCATGCGAGCAATGCGCGGGTGCGGGTGCAGGCGGCCAGTGAAGTTGTTCTGATGGACGAGGCGCCCGCTAACGCGTTGCGCAACAAGCGTGATTCCTCGATGCGCGTGGCGGTTGATCTCGTCAAGAGCGGTGAGGCAAGCGCGTGTATCAGTGCCGGCAACACCGGCGCCCTGATGGCGGTCTCGCGCTTTGTTCTCAAGATGCTGCCTGGCATCGATCGACCCGCGATCATTACCGTCTTACCGACCATGACCGGCCGTACCTATTTGCTTGATCTTGGTGCGAACGTCGATTGTGAGGCCGGCCACTTGTTGCAGTTTGGCCTGATGGGGGCATCGCTGGTGTCGGCGGTCGAGCATCTCGAACGCCCCACGGTCGGCTTGCTCAATATTGGCGAAGAAGCAATTAAAGGCAACGAAGTCGTCAAACAGGCGGGTGAACTGCTGCGTACCAGCGGCCTTAACTTCATCGGCAATGTGGAAGGCGACGATATCTACAAGGGCAAGGCCGATGTCATCGTCTGCGATGGATTTGTCGGCAATGTTGCGCTGAAGACCTCCGAAGGCCTCGCGCAGATGCTGCGTCAGATGCTCAAAGAAGAGTTCACGCGCAACTTCTTTCGCTATGTCGCGCTCGCTTTTGCATGGCCTGTCATTGCGAGTTTTCGGCGGCGCGTCGACCATCGCCGCTACAACGGCGCAAGCTTGCTTGGCCTGCGCGGCATCGTCGTCAAGAGCCATGGCTCGGCGGATCGGCTGGCGTTCCTCTGCGCATTGGAGCGCGCGGCCGAGGCGGCGCGCAACGGTGTGTTGCAGAAAATCTCGGAGCGGCTGGCGGTTGCCACGGCGCCCGTGCCATAGATGACTTGTCGAACCCAAACGTTCTGAACCATCCCGGATGCTCTACTCACGCATCGTCGGCACGGGTAGCTACCTACCCGAACAGGTCGTCACCAACGACGAGTTAGCGCGCCGACTCGATACCTCCGACGAGTGGATCCAGGCGCGCACCGGCATTCGCCAGCGTCATATCGCGCGTCCCGATCAGCGCGCGAGCGAACTCGCTGAATTTGCGTCCATCAACGCGATCAAAGCGGCCGGCATCGCCCCAAACGACATCGATCTCATCATCGTCGCGACCTCGACCCCTGACTTCGTGTTTCCGAGCACCGCGTGCTTGCTGCAACGCAGGCTGGGGATTGTCGGTGGCGCGGCCTTTGATGTGCAGGCGGTATGCAGCGGTTTCGCCTATGCGTTATCGACCGCCAATGCATTCATTCGCACCGGCGAATGCAAGCATGCGCTGGTGGTCGGTGCGGAAGTGTTCTCCCGTATTCTCGATTGGAACGACCGCGGTACCTGTGTGTTGTTCGGCGATGGCGCCGGTGCGGTGGTGTTGAGCGCAAGCGATGCGCCGGGCATTCTCGCGACCGCTTTACATGCTGATGGCCGACAAGCCGATATTCTCTCGGTGCCTGGCAATGTGCGTGGCGGGCAGATCGATGGCTCTGTTTTTCTGGCGATGGATGGTCAGGCAGTCTTCAAATTTGCGGTGCGCGTGCTGGAAGAGGTGGCGCGCGAAGTAGTCGCCAAGGCGGGCATCACCATGGCCGATGTCGACTGGTTGATTCCGCATCAGGCGAATGTGCGTATTCTTGAGGCGACCGGCAAACGGTTGGGCGTCGATCACGCCAAACTCATCGTCACGGTGGATCGTCATGCCAACACGTCGGCCGCGTCGATTCCGCTCGCGCTCGATGAAGCGGTGCGAGATGGGCGCATCAAGCCCGGACACCGGGTGCTCTTTGAAGGGGTGGGTGGCGGCTTCACATGGGGTGCGGTGCTCGCCACGATGTAAGAGCGCAATGATTGCGCGATGGAGGAACGATGAGTTTTGCGATGGTATTTCCGGGACAGGGTTCCCAATCGATCGGCATGTTCGATGCGTATGGGGATGCACCTGAAGTGGTCAACACGATTCGCGTCGGCTCGGAGATTCTCGGGCAAGACGTCGGCCGCCTGGTTCGCGAAGGTCCGGTCGAGGAATTGAGCAAGACCACCAACACGCAACCGCTGATGGTGATCGCCGGCATCATTGCGTATCGTGTTTGGCAAGCCAAAGGCGGGCCGGCGCCGCAGTTTGTCGCGGGTCATAGTCTTGGCGAATACACCGCGTTGGTGGTGGCCGGTGCGCTGACCTTCGAGGAGTGCTTGCCGCTGGTGCGCCTGCGCGCGCAGGCGATGCAGGAAGCGGTGCCGCAAGGTGTTGGTGCGATGGCGGCGATTCTTGGGCTGGACGATGACAAGATCCGTGCAGCCTGTGCCGAAGCCGCCCAGGGCCAAGTCGTCGATGCAGTGAACTTCAATGCACCATCGCAAGTGGTGATTGCGGGCCACGCACAAGCGGTGCAACGAGCCTGTGAGCTTTGCAAGACGAAAGGCGCCAAGCGCACCGTGATGTTACCGGTGAGCGCGCCGTTTCATTCTTCGCTGATGGGACCCGCGGCCGATCGCCTGACCGGTTATCTCGCGGCCGTGAAATTCAAGTCGCCGACGATTCGCGTGATTCATAACTTCGATGTGGCCGAACACACTGACCCGCAGGCGATTCGCAATGTGCTGGCAAAGCAGGCCAACCATCCGGTGTTATGGGTGGATACGATTCGCCGGATGGCAGCATTCGGTGTGACGCAACTTGCCGAATGCGGTCCGGGCAAAGTGCTGGCGCCTATGGCAAAGCGCATTGATGAGCGCGTGAGCGGCGTCGCACTGGTCGATCGGGCGGCGATTGAACAAGGCATTACTACGATCAAAGGCGCGTCATGACGCTCACCGATCAAGTCGCGCTGATTACCGGCGCATCACGCGGGATCGGCAAAGCTATTGCAATGGCGCTATTGAAAGAAGGCGCGACGGTCATCGGCACCGCGACGACCGAAAGTGGCGCGGCCGGTATTTCCGAGGCGATCAAACTGGCAGGCGGCAAGGGGCGCGGCATGGTGCTCGATGTCACCGCAAAGGGAGTCATTGAGCCGCTGATGGAATCGATTGAGAAAGAGTTCGGCGCGGTCGGTGTGCTCGTCAACAACGCGGGGATCACCAAAGACAATCTTGCGATGCGCATGAAAGACGCGGAGTGGGATAGCGTGATCGACGCCGACCTGAAGGCCGTGTTTCTGCTCTCGAAAGCGGTGCTGCGCGCCATGATGAAGGCGCGCCGTGGACGCATCATCAACATTACTTCGGTCATCGGCAGCAGCGGCAATGCGGGGCAGGCTAATTACGCGGCAGCGAAAGCCGGTGTGGGCGGCATGACGCGCTCGCTGGCGCAGGAAATCGGCAGCCGCGGCATTACGGTGAATTGCGTCGCGCCCGGTTTCATCGATACCGACATGACTCGTGTCTTGGCAGAAGCGCAGCGAAACGCCTTAGTGGAACGCATTCCGGCCGGACGGCTCGGGACACCAGAAGACATCGCAGCGGCGGTCGTTTTTCTTGCCTCGCCGCAGGCCGCCTATATCACAGGGGTCACTTTGCATGTCAATGGCGGCATGTATATGGCGTGAATTGCTGGTCACTCGGGATCCATCACTATGGCGAATCTAATTCAATAGGCGATAGGCGACAATGCATCTGCTACAATCCGCGCGCTCAGAAATAGCAATGCCCGCAGCGAGAATTGCCGGGGCAGGGCGATAACGATGAAGGAGCTCCCCTAGATGGACAACGTCGAACAACGCGTCAAAAAAATCGTAGCAGAACAGCTTGGCGTCAATGAAGCGGAAATCAAGAACGAATCCTCGTTCGTTGACGATCTTGGCGCCGACTCGCTCGACACCGTTGAACTCGTGATGGCGCTCGAAGAAGAGTTCGAGACCGAAATTCCCGATGAAGATGCCGAGAAAATCACGACCGTACAACAAGCGATCGACTACGTCAGCAGTCGCGCCAAAAAAGCTTAGTCTCACCGCCAATATCTGCAACAAGGTCGATCGATGTCGCGACGTCGCGTAGTCATCACAGGTCTTGGCATCGTCTCACCGGTTGGTAACACCGTCGCCGACGCGTGGGCCAATATTTCGGCGGGCAAGCCAGGCATTGAGCGTCTTACGCGGTTTGACGTAAGCGCGTTCTCTTCGCAGATCGGCGGCGAAGTCCGCAACTTCGATATTGGTAAGTATTTGCCGGTCAAGGAGTCGCGGCGCTTTGATGTATTCATCCACTATGGCTTGGCCGCTTCGATCGATGCGCTGAAGGATTCGGGGCTCAATCTGGAGGTTGAGGATCGCGAACGGATCGGCTGCGTGATTGGTTCGGGGATCGGTGGCTTGCCGGGTATCGAAGAGCAGCACAATGACTACCTAAAGGGTGGTCCACGCAAGATCTCGCCGTTTTTCGTACCGGGTAGCATCATCAATTTGATCGCCGGGCAGTTGTCTATCATGTACGGGCTCAAGGGTCCGAACCTCGCGATCGTCACCGCCTGCACGACCTCCAACCATTGCATTGGTGAGGGCGGGCGCTTGATTGAGTATGGCGATGCCGATGTGATCATAGCGGGCGGTGCGGAAGGGACGATCTCTCCGCTTGGTCTTGGCGGGTTTGCTGCAATGCGGGCCTTATCGACTCGCAATGACGATCCGCAAACCGCGAGCCGCCCATGGGACAAAGATCGCGACGGCTTCGTATTGGGTGAAGGCTCAGGCATCGTGGTGCTCGAGGAATACGAGCATGCGAAGCGTCGCGGTGCAAAAATTTATGCAGAGCTGGTCGGTTACGGCATGAGCGCGGATGCGTTCCATATGACCGCACCGTGCGAAGATGGCGAGGGTGCGGCGCGTTGCATGCGTAACGCGCTTCGCAATGCCAGGCTCAATCCGAGCGACATCGATTACATCAATGCGCATGGCACATCGACGCCGCTTGGCGATATCGCTGAGACGGTGGCGGTGAAAGCATGTTTTGGTGATCACGCAAAGCGGCTGGCGGTCAGTTCAACCAAATCGATGACAGGTCATTTGCTGGGTGCCGCAGGTGGTGTCGAAGCCGTTTTTTCAGCACTGGCCATCCATCATCAGATCGCACCGCCAACCGCGAACCTGGTCAATCAGGATCCGGCTTGCGATCTTGATTACGTACCGCTTGAAGCGCGGCGCATGCCGATTCGCGCTGCTCTGTCGAATTCCTTCGGATTCGGGGGCACCAACGGTACGTTGATTCTCGCCCGCGTTTGAACGCGTCCACGGTTAGCGTTCCGCTGCAACGCTGTTATCGCGTCGGGGCCTGCGTTTTGTTCCTGCACCTGTTGGCGGCTTGCGCGGCGTTGTGGTTGCCCGTCGTCGCAGGCGTTATCGTGATCGCAGGCATCGTCGCGTCGGCCTATACCAATGTGCGGCTATTCATGCGACCGTCATCGCCCGGGGAACTCAGGCTGGGTGCTGACGGGGCGATCGTCGGGCAGTTTGCCGACGGCGGCGAAGCATCCTTTACGCTCGGTACGCACCGCATCCTTGCGGGCGGTCTGGTCGTGATGACCCTACGACCGGTGCATGGCGGGCGCTCAACACGGCTTACATTGTTGCCGGGTGATCAGGTGGAAACATCCCTTCGCAATCTGCGGGTGTGGCGGCGTGGTCTAATCGAAACCCGGTACGTCGAACGGCCAGCGGGAATGCGTATTGTTGGGCACTATTCCGCCGTGGCAATGAACTTCGGCGTAAAACTTCGGTCACAGACGCGAACGGCCCTTTTGAAGCATGGCCGGTTGGTGCATTGCCCGGTCGCCATGCTTCAATCTAGGGGTTCGGGATGAGCGACCGCGAGTTGGATCAAGCGCTGGTCGAGCGCGCGCAGCGCGGCGACAAAACGGCGTTCGATCTGTTGGTGTCGAAGTACCAAAGGAAGCTGCAAAGGTTGTTGTCGCGTCTGGTACGTGATCCGGGTGAGGTTGAAGATGTGACCCAGGAGGCGTTCATCAAGGCCTATCGGGCGTTGCCGAGCTTTCGTGGGGACAGTGCTTTCTATACTTGGCTCTATCGTATCGGTATCAATACTGCCAAGAATTACCTGGTTGCCGCGGGACGGCGTGCGCCGACCGCGACAGAAATTGACGCAGACGAGGCGGAAGGGTTGGAAGACGGAGAGCAGTTACGCGACATCAATACGCCCGAGCGGATTTTGATGTCGCGACAAATCGCCGATACGGTCAACGATGCCATGTTCGGTTTGCCGGAGGAGTTGCGATCGGCGATCGCATTGCGTGAAATCGAGGGACTGAGTTACGACGAAATCGCTGCGGTAATGAATTGCCCGATCGGTACGGTCCGATCACGCATATTCAGAGCCAGGGAAGCGATTGCAGAGAAACTGCGGCCCCTGCTTGATACCAGCAAGGACAAGAGGTGGTAATCCATGACTGAGCGAATTTCCTCGTTGATCGATGGCGAACTGGCCGCCGCAGCCGAGCGTGACGAAACCCTGCGAAGTCTTGGCGAGGGCACTCCTGAACGCGAACGATGGGATGCCTATCACCTGATTGGCGATGCACTGCGTGCAACGCATGGCGTTGGCGTCGACAAAGAAGCGTTTGCAAAACGCCTGAACGACGAACCGACAATCCTTGCGCCACGCCGCAAAGCGGTACCTGCATCTTCTCTAATGCGATGGCCGGTGCGCATTGCCGCGAGCCTGGCCGCGGTTGGGTTTGTTGGCTGGATTGCCATGTCATTTTTCGACACGCCTTTGCAATCGAATCAAGTGGCGGCGTCGGCGGTCAGGGCGACATTCGTATCCTCAAGCGGTGGCGGCTCAGCAGCTCCCACATTTCCCGCGCCATCCGCGGGTTCGCTCGCCACCACCAATGAAGCGATCGCTCGTGCGTCGGGAGCACCGCAGGCCGCGTCCAATCTTGACGATTACCTGTGGGCGCATCAACGTTTTTCGCCGGCGTCGCTGACGCATGATGTGGCTCCCTACGTACGCTTGGTGTCCGGGCGTGGAGCGGGCCAATGATACGAGTGGCGATTGCTTGGATGGCGCTCTTGCAGTGCTCGTTTGCTTTGGCGCAGCCACGCGATGAAGCAGCCGCGCTGCTTGACTCCATCTATCACGCGACGCGTCGGCTCAATTACAGCGGCGTGTTCGTGTATCAAAACGGTGCGCATACCGAAACGGCGCGCATCGTTCATCGCGTTGACGGATCGAACATCCAGGAGCGGATCGAGATTCTCGATGGCACGCCGCGCGAAGTAGTGCGCATCAATGATGAGGTCCGCTGCTACTCACCCGGAACGATGTCGGTTCGGGTGGAAAAGAATGTAGGTGACCGGTCGCTGTTGCCAATACTGCCCGGCGGCACCAAGGGGCTTGCCGATCACTACCGAATCCGTATCGCCGGAACAGATCGAGTTGCGGGTAACGAATGCCAAGTGCTCATGCTCGAGCCGAAAGACGGGCTTCGGTACGGGCATAAACTTTGGATCGATGCCGCGAGCAAAATGGTGCTCAAGGCGCAAACATTCGACGCGGCGCAAACGATGATGGAAGGATTTAGGTTCACGCAAATCGAGATCGGCGGGGCGATTGCACCAGATCGATTGCGCTCCCGCTATGCGGCGGTGTCGCGAGAGTGGCGTGTAGAGGAAATGAACATGGTGGCGGTGCAGTCGGCGAATTCGGTCTGGGCGCTCAATCGCCCGCCGCCTGGCTTTCAGCGCCTTGCCGAGTTGAAACGCCGGTTCCGCAGCGCGGCCGAAGTGAGTCAAATCGTTTTGAGTGATGGCCTGTCGGCGGTATCGGTGTTCATTGAGCCCGCCGAAGGGCGGTCCGTGGCGCCGCCATTAGGGGCGTCGCGCCAGGGCGCGATCCACACCTTTACGCGCCGCCTTGACAACCACCTGATCACCGCCGTCGGCGATGCCCCCGCAGAATGCGTACAAACCATCGCCAATGGCGTTACGTTTCGAGGTTCCCAATAGCCAGAGCCGGGAAGTCGCGTTATCCTTGCCAAGGGTGGGCTCATAGCGATGGCCGGAAACAAGGGGAACCCCCACTTTGTACCCTTAACCGGATTGAAATCGCAGTGATGTTGAAGATCTTGCTCGGCGCATTACGCGCGTTCGAGTGGATGTCTGGCTGCGGGGTCGATGTTACATGTCGGCCTCACCTAAAATTAGCTTTTCATTGACCGCCAATCCGACCATGCCGCTTTTTCGCATCGCCCCCGCCCTTCTTGCAAGTGTCGCGTTGACGCTTCTGCTCGCAACGCCGGTCCTTGCGCAACCGCGTGAATTGCCCGATTTCACCAAGCTGGTGGACGATCACGGGCCTTCGGTGGTCAATATCAGCTCCTCACAGGGGCGGCCGCCGCGGCCACAGTCCCAAGCGCCGGGGCAAGGTGGTGGTCCGCAGGTGGAAGAAGACGATCCGTTCTACGAGTTCTTTCGCCGCTTTGCGCCGCGTCAACAACCTCCGGGCCCGGGCCAGGCACCTGGCCCCAGCCCGAGTCCCAGGTTCGAGCAGAATTCGCTTGGATCAGGTTTTATCGTCTCGGCAGACGGGTACATCCTCACCAATGCGCATGTGGTCGAGAATGCCGATGAAATTACCGTCAAGCTGAACGACAAGCGCGAATTCAAGGCCAAGGTCATCGGCACCGACCGGCGCACCGACGTCGGTTTGATCAAGATCGAAGCGACGGGCTTGCCGACGGTGCGCCTCGGTGATGCCAACAAACTCAAGGTCGGCGAATGGGTGCTCGCGATCGGTTCACCGTTCGGATTCGAGAATACCGTCACCGCCGGCATCGTGAGCGCGAAAGGCCGATCGTTGCCGTCAGAGAATTTCGTGCCGTTCATTCAAACCGATGTCGCGATCAACCCAGGCAATTCCGGTGGCCCGCTGTTCAACATGCGAGGTGAAGTGATCGGCATCAATTCGCAGATTTACAGTCGTACCGGCGGGTTCATGGGATTGTCGTTTGCGATCCCGATCGATGTGGCGATGGACATCCAGAACCAACTGCGCACCACCGGTCGCGTTAGTCGCGGGCGGATTGGTGTGGTCATTCAAGAGGTCTCCAAGGAACTTGCCGATTCGTTTGGTTTGCCAAAGCCAATGGGCGCGCTCGTGAATTCGATCCAAAAGGGCGGTCCGGCGGAAAAGGCGGGCGTCGAGGCGGGCGACATCATCACGCGTTTCGATGGCAAGCCGGTGAACAGTTCAAGCGATTTGCCGCGCATCGTCGGCTCCACCCGACCGGGCTCCAAAGTCTCGATGCAGGTGTGGCGTAAAGGCGGCAGCAAGGATCTCGGCGTCACGGTGGGTGAGCTGCCTGACGATCGCGTGGCGCTCCGCGCACCCAAGCCAAAGCCGCAGGCGGAAGTCGCGGCCAATCGGCTTGGGTTGGTGGTGAGTGATCTCACCGCTGACCAGCGTACGAAATTGAATTTGCAGGCCGGGGTTGCCGTGGATGAAGTTCGTGGTACGCCGCGTGGTGATGTCCGTGCCGGTGACGTCATTGTTGCCTTCACCGCACGCGGTGTAACAACCGAGCTGAAAACGGTTGCCGATCTCAATCGGCTCCTTACGGCGACCGATAAGGCCACCACCATCACATTGCAGATTCGTCGTGGTGAGTCCAATATTTTCGCGACGATTCGCGGCGAAACCGGCGGTGGCTAGGCGCAGCACCGTTTCGGGTGGTGACACTCACACTCATCGTCCGAACCTATTGTCATCTTTGTGATGATATGGCGGCGGCGTTACAGCCGTTGTTGGATTCGTTGAACGCGTCGGTAGAGGTGGTGGATATCGACCGGCATCCGGCACTGGAGCCCGCCTACGGGATTCTCGTGCCGGTGCTGCTCCACCGGGGCACTGAGCTTTGTCACTACCATCTCGATTCATCTAGAGTGCGAGACTATCTCACCTCGTTAAGATAGACTCCTTCGCTTTTCCGCCGTGTTGCC
This sequence comes from Klebsiella pneumoniae, assembly GCA_945906755.1. Taxonomy (GTDB): domain Bacteria; phylum Pseudomonadota; class Gammaproteobacteria; order Burkholderiales; family SG8-39; genus SHXR01. Next base: position 12,442 of record CAMDRJ010000035.1, read on the forward strand.
AAGGGGTTATCACCGGCCACCGGTTAGGCGCCCCGACTACTGGCATCTATGCAGCACATCCGTAATTTCTCGATCATCGCCCATATCGATCACGGCAAGTCCACGCTCGCGGATCGCTTCATCGAGTGGTGTGGCGGACTGTCCGAGCGTGAAATGGGCCAGCAGGTTCTCGACTCGATGGATCTTGAGCGGGAACGCGGCATCACGATCAAAGCCCAAACCGCTGCGCTGAGCTATAAGGCCCGCGACGGCAAAATCTACAACCTCAACCTGATCGATACGCCGGGTCACGTCGATTTCTCCTATGAGGTATCGCGTTCGCTCGCTGCATGCGAAGGCGCGCTATTGGTGGTCGATGCGAGCCAAGGAGTCGAGGCGCAGACGGTCGCGAATTGCTACACCGCGATTGAGCAAGGCGTTGAAGTTGTCCCGGTGCTCAATAAAATCGATCTCCCCTCCGCCGATCCGGAGCAGTCGATCAAGGAAATTGAAGATGTCATCGGTATCGACGCCCATGATGCGGTGCGGGCAAGCGCTAAGACGGGTGTGGGCATCGAAGACATTCTCGAAGCGGTGATTGCCCGCATCCCGCCACCGAAAGGCGATCCCAACGCACCGTTGACCGCGCTGATTATCGATTCATGGTTCGATAACTATGTGGGTGTGGTGATGCTGGTGCGCGTCGTCGATGGGACGATCCGTCCGAAGGACAAGATTCTGCTGATGTCGACGGCCGCCGTTCATCTCTGCGAGCAGGTTGGCGTGTTTACCCCGAAATCGAAGGGGCGGGAATTCCTGTCCGCGGGCGAAGTCGGTTTTGTGATTGCCGGCATCAAAGAGTTGCAATCGGCGCGCGTGGGCGACACGATCACCCGCATGGACAATCCGGCTACTGTCGCATTGCCCGGCTTCAAGGAAATCAAACCGCAGGTGTTCGCGGGTCTTTATCCGATCGAGGCCAATCAGTACGGTGCCCTGCGCGATGCGCTCCAGAAGCTGAAGCTGAACGATGCCTCGCTGCAATTCGAGCCGGAGGTGTCGCACGCGCTTGGCTTTGGATTCCGCTGCGGGTTTCTCGGCCTGTTGCATATGGATATCGTCCAGGAGCGCCTCGAGCGCGAATACGATATCGATCTCATCACCACCGCACCGACGGTCGTCTATGAGGTGCTGTTGCGCGACGGCACGGTGATGCAGGTGGAGAATCCCGCCAAAATGCCCGATCCGGCGAAGGTCGAAGAGATTCGCGAACCGATCATTTCGTCCACCATCTTCGTGCCGCAGGAGTTTGTCGGCACCATCATGACGCTTTGCACGCAAAAACGCGGCGTCCAACGCAACATTCAGTACGTCGGCCGGCAGGTGATGCTGACCTATGACATGCCGCTCAATGAAGTCGTGATGGATTTCTTCGACAAGCTGAAGTCGGCCAGCCGCGGCTACGCATCGCTTGACTATGAGTTCAAGGAGTTCCGTGCCGCCGACATGGTGAAGCTCGATATTCTCATCAATGGCGATCGCATCGACGCATTGTCATTGATGGTGCATCGGTCCACCTCGCAATGGCGAGGGCGCGATCTGGTGTCAAGAATGCGCTCATTGATTCCGCGCCAGATGTTCGATGTGGCGGTGCAGGCGGCGATCGGCGCGCACATCATCGCGCGCGAATCGGTCAAGGCGCTGCGCAAGAACGTCTTGGCGAAGTGTTACGGCGGCGATATTTCGCGCAAGAAAAAGCTTCTTGAAAAGCAAAAGGCCGGCAAGCGGCGCATGAAGCAGGTCGGGTCGGTGGAAATCCCCCAGGAGGCATTCCTCGCGATTCTGCAAGTCGACAGCAAATAAGCATTCCAGGCCAACCCTCGCACGGTCCACTCTCAACGCATGCCATGAATTTCGCACTAATCCTATTCGTTCTTCTGGTCATCACGGGAATTGTCGCTTTGCTCGATCGGCAACTGCTCGCGCCAAAGCGCAGGCAACAGGCGGAGGCCGCCAGCGCTGCTGCCTATCGCGAGCCGTGGTGGGTCGAGTATTCGAAAAGTTTCTTTCCGGTGATCCTCATCGTGTTTCTGTTGCGCTCGTTTCTGGTGGAGCCGTTCAAGATTCCGTCCGGATCGATGCTGCCGACCTTGATCGTCGGCGATTTCATTCTGGTCAATAAATTTACCTATGGCATTCGGCTGCCGATCATCAACCAAAAGATCGTCGATATCGGTACGCCCAACCGGGGTGATGTCATGGTCTTTCGCTATCCGCGTGATCCGAGCGTCGATTACATCAAGCGGGTCGTTGCGTTGCCCGGCGATCGCATCGCTTACCTCAATAAGCGCATCTCAATCAATGGTGTGGAAGTGCCCCGCGAGGCGGCCGGGGAATTTTCGAACCGGCGCCAGGTGAGCTTCGTTAAGCAGTATCGCGAAACGCTCGGCGAACGCGCGCATCTCATGCTGATTGAGGACGATGCGCCGGCCATGATGGGGAGCGGGGAAAGTTTTCCGCATCGTGAACATTGCAGCTACTCCCGCGAAGGCGTTACGTGTACCGTGCCGCAGGGTCACTATTTCGTGATGGGCGACAACCGCGACAATAGCCAGGACAGCCGTGTATGGGGCTTCGTTCCGGATGAAAACATTGTCGGTCGGGCGTTCTTTATCTGGTTTAACTTCGGGGAGCTGACACGATTCGGCAGCTTCCACTAGGGAGCATCAAATGGCCGCTGCGCGCACCGCCCGTCAATCCGGGATGACTTTGATTAGTCTGGTGTCAATCCTTGTGATTGTCGGTTTGATAGGGCTGTTTTTCATGAAGATCACCCCGGCCTGGATCGAATACTTCAGCATCAAGAAGGCCATCAAAAGTATGGCCGAAAGCGGCAACCTCAAGGGCAGCATCCCAGAGGTTCGAACCGCTTTCGACAAGCGCGCCGAGGTCGGTTACATCACCGTTATCGGTGGCAAGGATCTCGAAATATCCAAGGTGGGCGACGGCTACAGCGTAGGGTTTAGCTATCGGAAGGAAATTCCAGTGGTTGGCAATATGAGCGTCGTATTCGACTTCCAAGGCTCCGCTGGTGAAACTTTCCGCAAGCGGGCTGCCGCGAACTAAAATGCCTGGATGCAAGGCATCCAACTGCTGGAACATCAACTCGGCTACACTTTCTCCGACCAGGCGCTGCTCAACCAAGGGTTGACCCATCGCAGCTTCGGCTCGCCCCATAACGAGCGCTTGGAGTTCCTCGGCGACAGCCTGCTCAACTGCCTGGTGGCGGCTGAGCTGTTCAATCGCTTTCCGCGTCTACGCGAAGGCGAACTCTCTCGATTGCGGGCCCACTTGGTGCGCGAAGGCACCCTGCATGAGCTGGCACAGAAGCTCCAGATCGGCGAATTGATCCGGCTGGGGGAGGGCGAACTGAAGAGCGGTGGTTTTAATCGCCCCTCGATCCTTGCCGATGCGTTCGAAGCGGTGATTGGCGCGGTCTATCTCGATGGTGGGTTTGGTGCGACGAGCGCGGTCGTCAACAAGCTGTTTGAACCGCTGTTCGGCGGACTGGATAGCCTCGCGAATGTCAAAGACCCCAAAACGGAACTGCAGGAAATCCTACAAAGTCGCGGTGCCGGCCTGCCGATGTATGAAGTGATCACAACGACTGGCGCGGCGCACAGTCAGACCTTTGAAGTGAGGTGTTCCATCGCCAGCTTGCAGATCGAAACCTTCGGTCGCGGCACCAGCCGGCGTAGCGCCGAGCAGGCCGCGGCGAGCGACGCTTTAGCGCGAGCGCGCCCATGACAACGCGATGCGGCACGATTGCGATCATCGGGAAACCCAACGTCGGCAAGTCCACGCTGCTCAATCGGATTGTCGGTTCCAAAGTGAGCATTACCTCGAACAAGCCGCAAACGACGCGGCATCCGGTGCGCGGGATTCGCACCGATGGCAATGTGCAGTACGTCTTCGTTGATACGCCAGGATTTCAAGAGCGCCATGGCGGATCGCTCAATCGTGCGTTGAATCGCTCAGTAAGTCGTTCGCTCGATGGCGTCGATGTGGCCTTATTGGTGATCATCGCGGGCACGATTGCGCCCGAAGACATCCGCGCATTTGAGGAGATTCCCGACACGATCGATCGCATCATCGTCGCCAATAAGAGCGATCGGATCAACGGGCCGGCCGAGATGCTGCCGTTCTTGCAGAAGGCCAATGCGCAGTTCGGCGGATTGGACATCGTCCCGATCAGCGCGCAAGGCGGCCGGAACGTCGATGAATTGCTGGCGGTCATCGCTAAGCGTCTTCCCGAGCAGCCGTTCATGTATGAGGCCGATGACGTCACCGATCGCGATGAGCGGTTTCTCGCCGCCGAGGCCATTCGTGAAAAGCTCTTTCGGACCCTTGGCGATGAAATTCCGTATGCATCAGTTGTGGCGATCGAGTCGTTCCAAATGGAAGGGACGATGCGCCGTATCCATGCGGTGATCTATGTGGATCGCGAAAGCCATAAAGGCATCATCGTCGGTGCGGGGGGCGGAAAATTGAAGAAGATGGCCAGTGACGCGCGGCGCGATCTCGAGAAGCTCTTTGCCGGCAAGGTGCATCTGGAAGTGTGGGTCAAGGCGCGTCATGGTTGGGCCGAGAATCCGAACGACTTGCGTCGGTTCGGTTTCGAGGAATAGATGGCGAGTCTCACCGTGGCTGCTCGCTCGCGCGCCGATCTGCAGCCCGGATTTGTTCTGCATACCTATCCGTTTTCGGAATCAAGCCTGATTGCCGATATATTCGTGCGTGGCGCAGGGCGCATCGTGATGGTTGCCAAGGGCGCCAGGCGACCCAGGTCCAATGTGCGCGGCCTGCTCGTTTCGTTCCAGCCGGTGGCCGTCGCATGGACTGGCAAAGGGGAGGTGCGCACCCTGACCCGGATCGAATGGGTAGGTGGCATGCCGTTGCCGCGCGGTGAGAATATGCTTTGCGGTTTTTATCTGAATGAACTGCTTCTTCGCACGATTGCGCGCGATGACCCGCATGATTCGCTGTTTGAACACTATGCACATGCGCTCGATGACCTCGCGCGTGGCGCGCTGCCTGCGCCGGTGTTGCGTTCATTCGAAAAACGCCTCCTGCAAGAGCTTGGCTATGCGATGACCCTGACCGCTACCGTGGATGGCGAGGCGGTTGAGCCGGACGGTCTTTATACTTACGTGCCCGAGCGCGGGGCATTGGCTATCACCCGCGAGCGGGACAACATTATGCGTGTGCACGGCAAGACGCTGCTTGATCTGCATGATGACGATTTCACCGATTCACGAACGCAATTGGAAGCCAAGCAATTGATGCGACATTTGATTAATCATCGCCTGGACGATCGGCCGTTGCTCAGCCGACAGGTGTTTCGGGATATGCAAAGTCCATGATTGAACTGGGTGTCAATATCGATCATGTCGCGACCATTCGGCAGGCGCGTCGCACCTATGAACCCGATCCGGTATGGGCCGCGGTGGAGGCCCACCTTGGCGGAGCGGATGGCATCACCGTGCACTTGCGCGAAGACCGGCGACATATTCAGGATGAAGATGTGCGGCGGCTACGTGAGCTGGTGCATATCAAGCTCAATCTTGAGATGGCGGCCTCCGATGAGATGATCGACATCGCGTGTCGCTTGAAACCGGAAATGGCGATGCTGGTGCCAGAAGGCCGTCAAGAGGTCACCACAGAAGGCGGACTCGATGTTGCAGGCGATGAAGCGCGCATCAAAGCCGCTTGTCGTCGATTGACCGATGCGGGCATCATGGTGAGTGTGTTCATCGATGCCGAGCTGCCGCAAGTGGAGGCCGCCGCACGGGCGGGGGTACGCGTCTGCGAGATTCATACCGGCCCCTATGCTTACGCGTTTCATGCGCGTGGGCGCGACGCCGAGAGCGCAGCAGTGGTGGCCGAACTGGCACGCATTCGCACCGCAGGCAAGGCGATCCGCGATCTTGGCATGCGCTTCAATGCGGGACATGCGCTGAATTACTTCAATGTGCAGCCAATTGCGGGAATGCCTGGGGTACGGGAATTGCATATCGGCCATGCGATCGTGAGTCGCGCAGTATTTGTCGGCATGCGGGAAGCGGTGCGTGAAATGAAGGTCTTGTTGCGTGAAGGCGCGGCGCATACCGGATGATCATCGGCATCGGCACTGATCTTTGCGAGATCGGGCGCATCGAGCAGGCCTTGACGTGCTATGGCGATCGCTTCGCGCGGCGGGTATTGGTGGAACCGGAGTTCCAACGTTATTTGAGCCACAAGAAAGCGGCGAGCTATGTGGCAAAGCGCTTCGCGGCGAAGGAAGCGCTTTCCAAGGCGCTTGGCATGGGCATTCGCACGCCGATGACTTGGCACAACGTTGGCGTATTGAATCGCAAGTCCGGTGCACCGTTCTTTGAAATGTCGAGCGCGCTGTCGGCACTGGTTGCGAGCAAAGGCATTCGCACAATTTACCTTAGCATCACCGACGAGCGTGCGATGGCATGCGCATTTGTCGTTCTTGAAGGGTAACGCCGCAAATGAATCCGCTCTCCCTACCGCTTGGGCCGGTCATGATCGACGTGGCCGGCACGACTTTGACCGACGCCGAGCGCCAGATGCTCTGCCACCCCGCGGTCGGTGGCGTCATTTTGTTTCAGCGCAATTTTTCGACGCCTGATCAATTGCGAACCCTGACGCACGACATTCATTCGCTACGCAGTCCGGCGATCTTGATCGCGGTCGATCATGAAGGCGGGCGTGTGCAGCGATTCCAAACGGGGTTCACGCGGATTCCGCCGATGCGATCTCTCGGTGCGCTCTATGAGCAATCGGAAGCGGCGGCCGGTGATGCAGCGCAGGCAATCGGCATCGTCATGGCGCATGAATTGGTGACCCATGGCGTGGATCTGACGTTCGCACCGGTGCTCGATATCGATTTTGGCGGATCGAGCGTGATCGGCGATCGCGCGTTTCATCGATCACCGCAGGTGGTGGCTTATCTCGCTGCGCGCCTGGTTGCCGGCATGCGCATGGCGGGCATGGGTGCAGTCGGCAAGCATTTTCCTGGTCATGGCTTCGTGCGGGCAGACTCCCATCACGAATTGCCGATCGATGAGCGACCCTATGCGTCGATTGCTGCCGAAGATCTCTGGCCTTATCGCACCTGCATTCCGAACGGCTTAGCGGGCGTGATGCCTGCCCATGTGATCTATCGGGCGGTCGACCCGCAACCGGCAGGGTTTTCGACCTATTGGTTGCAAGATATCTTGCGCGGCGAGCTCGGCTTTCGCGGCATCGTGTTCAGCGATGATCTCTCGATGGAAGGTGCCGCCGTGGCAGGTGGCATCGTCGATCGCGCGAATGCCGCATTCGGCGCGGGCTGCGATATGGTGCTGGTTTGCAATGCGCCCGCTGCTGCGGGTGAGTTGTTGGCGAAGCTTGCAAATCCTGGCCTCGCCCAAGAGAAAATCGATCTGGTCCGGCCGGCTGCCAATGCAGCGGCAGTCGCGCGTCGCAATGAAGACTACTACGTGGCGCGCCGTACCTTTGCGGCCAAGTTCAGTGTCTGAGCAACTGGCGCGTGGCGCTTCCTGAGCGATTGATCGTCAATGGAAATTTCGCGTCTTCCGTTCGATAGCGCCACGATCGTTGCGACGCTGCCCGACCGGCCGGGCGTCTATCGCATGCTGAACGCGCGTGGCGAAGTGCTGTACGTCGGCAAGGCACGTGAACTGAAAAAACGCGTTGCATCGTATTTCCAGAAGAGCGATCTCGGCCCGCGCATTCGCATGATGGTCGATCAGATTGCTTCGATCGAGGTGACCGTCACGCGCTCCGAAGGCGAAGCGCTGATCCTTGAAAACAACCTGATCAAGTCACTCGCGCCCCGCTACAACATTTTGTTTCGCGACGACAAGTCCTATCCGTATTTGATGGCCACTGGGCAAAACTATCCGCGTATTGGTTTTCACCGCGGTGCGCTCGACCGAACGAACGATTACTTCGGCCCGTACCCAAACGCCTGGGCGGTGCGCGAAAGCATTCAACTTCTGCAAAAGGTGTTTCGCCTGCGCACATGCGAAGACGCAGTGTTCAACAATCGATCGCGGCCGTGTCTGTTGCACCAGATCAAACGCTGCTCCGCACCGTGCGTGGGCGCGATCACGCCGGCAGCGTACGGCGAGGATGTCGCCAATGCGAAGCTCTTCCTGCGGGGCAAGGAAGACGATGTGCTGCGCGTGTTGGGAGACCGAATGCGCGAGGCGTCTGATCGTCTGGAGTTCGAAGAAGCGGCGATCCTGCGCGATCAAATCCAGACCTTGTCGCGCATGCAGCAACGCCAATTCGTGGACACCACCACCGCACTTGACGCCGATGCGATCGCCTGCGCGCGCGCCAACGGCATCACCTGCGTCAATCTCGTCATGGTGAGAAATGGGCGCTATCTTGGTGACAAGAGCTTCTTCCCGCAACATGCCGACGATCATGCCGACGCGGAGGTGCTGAGCGCATTCATTGGCCAGCACTATGCGCAAGCGCCGGTGCCGACTTTGATTCTGGTGAGCGAGGAATTCGACGTCGAGGAGTTGTCGGCGCTGCTTGCTGAGCACGCGGGACGACCGGTGCTGATTGCAAGCCGTGTTCTTGCCGAGCGAAAAGTCTGGCTCGAGATGTCCGGACGTAATGCAACACAGGCTTTGCAGCAACGCCTGATCGAGCACGGCACGCAGGAAGGTCGCATGACCGCCTTGCGCGAAGCGCTCGATTTGGCCGAGCATGCGGCGCGCGTCGAATGCTTCGATGTGAGTCATACGCAAGGCGAGGCAACGGTGGCCTCCTGCGTGGTCTACGACAAGCTCGCGATGCGAAACGGCGAATACCGGCGTTACAACATCAACGGTGTCGAGCCTGGCGATGACTACGGCGCGATGCGACAAGTGTTGACCCGACGCTATGACAAAGTATCGCGCGGCGAAGGCGTGGTGCCCGATCTCATCTTGATCGATGGCGGCAAGGGCCAGATGCATATCGCGCGCGACGTGCTGGCGGAATTGGGCTTGACCGACATTCCATTGGTTGGCGTGTCAAAGGGGCCCGAACGCAAGGCCGGCATGGAAGAGCTGATCGTCAATGGACGCATCGATCCGCTGATTCTGCCGCCTGATTCGCCGGCACTGCATCTGATTCAGCAGATCCGTGACGAAGCCCACCGCTTTGCGATTACCGGACATCGCGCCAAACGTGCCAAATCTCGTACCACGTCAACTCTGGAGGAGATTCCGGGGGTAGGATCGAAGCGGCGCCGCCAGTTGCTGGAGCGGTTTGGCGGACTCCGGGGTGTGGCATCGGCGAGCATTGACGAGCTGGCGAATGTCGAAGGCATCAGCCGCAAACTCGCCGAGCGTATTTACCAGGGATTGCACTGATTCAAGCGCGATGATTTTCAACCTACCGAATTCCTTGACGTGGCTGCGGATCCTCTTGATCCCGTTGGTCGTGGGCGTCTTTTATGTGCCCGACACATGGTTGACACCGCACGGCAAGAACCTCACCGCCACGATCGTGTTCGTTTTTGCCGCATTGACCGATTGGTTGGACGGCTATTTGGCTCGCCAACTCAACCAAACCTCGGCTTTCGGGGCGTTTCTGGACCCGGTCGCCGACAAATTGATGGTCGCTGCGGCGCTTATCGTGTTGGTCGAGCTTGGCCGCGCCGAGGCGTGGGTGGCCTGCGTGATCATCGGTCGCGAGATTGCCATCTCGGCATTGCGCGAATGGATGGCCAAAGTGGGTGCGGTACGTGGCGTAGCGGTCAATATGCTCGGGAAATTCAAGACATTGGCGCAAATGATCGCGATTCCGCTACTGCTTTATGCCGATCCGCTGCACGCCCTGTTTCCCACCCTTGTGATTGGTACCTGGCTGGTGTATGCCGCCGCCGTGCTGACGCTGGTGTCGATGGTCTATTACCTAAAGTTGGCCTGGCCGGATATCAGCGGGCGCTAAGGCAGCGATCTGGCTGGTCTAGGGGTAGGAAACTGCGAAAAATCGTGCTGGCAGAGGTGGCAGGGCTCATATTGATCCGGCATTCGCATGACAACACTTGAAGTGCGCTCCGGTCCCCCGCTATAATCCGCCCCCTACGCGGGAATAGCTCAGTTGGTAGAGCGCAACCTTGCCAAGGTTGAGGTCGTGAGTTCGAGACTCATTTCCCGCTCCAGATTCACATGCGGAAGGCTCGCTCGCCGCGTAACGCAGTCTCCGCGGGCGTAGAGCGCCTTCCGCTTTTGGTTTGTAGTCCTGCACGGTGCGCGAGTGCGCCGTGGGCATGGCGGGGTGGCAGAGTGGTCATGCAGCGGCCTGCAAAGCCGTGTACGCCGGTTCGATTCCGACCCCCGCCTCCAAGTGACTGTCCGAGAGCATCCGGAAACGTCCGTAACTCCCTGAAATTTCAATAAATTACCCCTAGAGTATGTCCGCTAGGGAACGACTGCATCTGTTGACATCCGGGGGCAACAGGGGGCAACATTGGGGGCAAGTGAGTTGCCCCTACATGGAGTTGCCCCCATGCCGCTAACAGACACCGCGATCCGCAATGCCAAGCCTGCTAGCAAGCCGAACCGATTGTTCGACGGCGGCGGGTTGTATCTCGAAGTCTCGCCAAGCGGGGGCAAGTGGTGGCGCTTCAAGTACCGCTTCGGTGGAAAAGAAAAGCGGCTATCGCTTGGCGTCTATCCGGAAGTCCCGCTCGCTGGGCGCAAGAAAAGTGGTGAATGGATTGATGGAGCGCGAGACCGGCGCGACCAAGCCCGACAGCTTTTGTTAGAGGGCATCGATCCCGGCGAGAATCGCAAAGCGATCAAGTCTGCGAAAGTGGACCGCGACGCCAATAGCTTCGAAGTAGTGGCGCGTGAGTGGCTCGCAAAGTATTCGCCGAACTGGAGTGCCGATCACGGGAAGCGCGTGATGCGGCGCTTCGAGTACAACATCTTTCCCTGGATTGGCGGGCGACCGATTGCCGAAGTGACGGCACCGGAATTGCTGGCCGTGCTGCGTCGCATCGAAGCGCGTAGCGTGTTGGAAACCGCGCATCGGGCGCTGGCGGCGTGTAGCCAAGTGTTTCGCTATGCGGTGGCAACCGGGCGCGCCGAGCGTGATCCATGCGTGGACCTTCGGGGCGCATTGCCGCCCGTAAAGGTGGAGCACTTCGCGGCGATACCGGCGCAAGCATCCATGAGGCAACGGGCCACGCGGTAGCGGTTGCGTTCAACGCCGGCAACCTTGCGGCTGTGGCGCAGACAATGCGGACCAAATTTCCGGACGCAAAGCTGATTGTCTGCGCTGACGATGACGCAGCGACACCAGGCAATCCCGGATTGTCCAAGGCGACAGAGGCGGCGCGCGCAGTCGGTGGCTTGGTCGCCGTGCCTGACTTCGGCGCCGATCGTCCCGAGGGCGCGACGGACATGAACGACTTGGCGAAAATACACGGCGCGGAGGCCGTCAGACAGGCGATAGCGCGTCCAATGGCGCCGGCCGATGATGCGCATCACCTCGTGAACGCGAACGCCACAGCGCGCGAGTCTGGCGCCTGGCCGGAGCCGCAACCGTTGGCGGCGAAAATGCAATCAGAGCCTTACCCGCTGGACGCTCTGCCGGACACCATCCGGGCGGCGGTCGAAGAGGTGGCATCATTCGTCAAGGCACCCATGCCGTTGGTGGCATCGTCGGCGCTGGGTGCGCTGTCACTGGCTACACAAGCGCAGATCGACATTAAGCGCGCGGATCGGTTACAGGGTCCGACGAGCTTATTCCTGCTGACGATCGCCGACTCCGGCGAAA